>DCFY01000079.1 GCA_002315155.1 Megamonas sp. UBA1792 | reverse complement strand
ATGGGGGTGTATTGGTTGATTTCTATGATAAACGTTGCGCAGGCAATGCAAAAAGCAATTTCTTTGCGTGGTGTTGTTGAGGGGTTCTATGGCACACCATGGACACATGAACAGCGTCTTGATCAGTTGAAGTTTTATGGCCAGGAAGGCTTGAATATCTATATCTATGCACCGAAAGATGACCCATATCATCGGGAAAAGTGGCGGGAAAAATACCCGTTACAGGAGATGATGCGGATGAGTGAAATCATACAAACTGCAAAGGCGAATCATGTTGAATTTGTTTTCGCTCTTTCTCCGGGACTTGATATGCACACAGATTCGGTGGGTTATGCTGATGATATGGAGGCGATTTTACGAAAGTTTACGGCGCTCTACGATCTAGGTGTTCGACAGTTTGCTGTTTTCTTTGATGATATAGAGAACAAGGATGGAGTTAGGCAGGCATTGTTATTAAATGAAGTTAATCGGCGGTTTATTCATGAGCATGAAGATGTCAAGCCGCTTATTACTGTACCCACGGAGTATTATACGGAAGATATGCTGCAGGGGGATAAGTTGAAAACGTATACACGGGATTTTGCCGGAACGCTTGATAAGGATATTCTTGTGATGTATACGGGCAAGGGAGTTGTTTGCGAAGGGATATCGCCGGAAGAGCTGGAAAAGGTAGAAAGCATCTATGGGCGGGAGATGCTTGTCTGGTGGAATTATCCCGTAAGTGATTATCGTACTGGCAAACTTGCACTGGGACCAATTACGGGAATACCGGCAGAAACAGGAGCAAAGATGGGTGGTTTTATCATCAATCCGATGGAGTATGCAGTACTATCAAAGATTGCAGTTGCGACAGGCGCGGCCTATGCTGCAGATCCGGCTGGCTATGATGCGGAGACTGCCTGGGAAAAAGCAATTGTGGAGCAGTATGGAAGTCTGGCAGATGATATGATGATATTTGCGGAACATTCACAGCGCATGGAAAATAGCTGGGCTCATGTCGGTCGTCCGGATGGATTACATGTACGTCAACATATGGATATGCTCTGGCAGATGCTTGATAAAGGCGAGGATATATCATTCGTTTTATCACTTTTACACCATGATTTTTCTCGTATAGAAAAGGCGGTAAAACATTTAGAAAGGGACTTGCCAGCAGAAACAAAGCTGGAATGTGCACCCCAGCTGCGACGTTTACAGCAGCTAGCTGAGGCTGATGAAGCAGCGATTCAGATGATTGAGGCAAAAATGAATAAACAAAGTTTTTTGTATCGAAGGTTTTATGGTGAACTTTTGCAAACAGAAAAAGTAGTAGCAGAGGATGAACGGGCTCTGATCTCGGAGAAAACGCTGCGGGCGTTTATTGATGAAGCTCTTGCATGGCAGGAAAAACAGGAAAAAAGATAGGATGGTACGAGTGACAGAAATTTTAATTCGCCGTTTTATAGAAGATTATGAAGCAACAGCTAAACCAATGGTACGGGAACGCTATGGCACCTTAAGTGGTATGGTCGGAATCGGTTGCAATTTGCTGCTTTTTATTCTAAAGCTTGCCGTAGGCTTTTTAAGTGGTGCGATTTCGATTGTGGCAGATGCGTTTAACAACTTGTCTGATGCGGGTTCATCTGTGGTTACGATTCTTGGCTTCAAACTGGCAAATCGAGCACCAGATGATGATCATCCTTTCGGTCATGGACGAATTGAGTATCTTACAGGATTGGGAATTGCTGTAGCAATCATTCTTGTTGGAGTAGAGTTACTTCGAACATCGGTGGCAAAAATTTTTACACCAGAGGCAGTGACGATTGATTTTGTTACAATAGGTATATTGTTTTTTTCTATTGTAGTGAAGTTTTGGCTGGGACGATTTTATAAGAACATTGGTGATCGTATTAGTTCGACGGCGGTGCAGGCAGCAGCGGCGGACAGCAGGAATGATTGCGTTGCGACAGCTGTCGTTCTGATGAGCCTTATCATCAATTATTTTACTGATTGGAATATTGATGGAGCAGCTGGAGTCTTTGTTGCAGTTTTTATTCTCTACAGTGGAATTCTGGCCGCAAGGGACACGATACAGCCGCTTTTAGGACAGGCACCGGAGCCGGAGTTTGTGAAGGAAATTGAGGATTTTGTACTGACAAATGAATATGTATGCGGTATTCATGATCTCATTGTGCATGACTATGGACCAGGGCGACTATTCCTTTCTTTGCATGCGGAGATTTCGGCTTCAATGGATATTATGAAGGCGCATGAAGCTATTGATCATTTGGAGTACCGCCTTCGTCAGAAGTTCCATGCCGAGACTATTGTGCATATGGATCCGGTAGTTGATGATGATCCAAAGGTTTTGGCAATACGTAATAAAATAGATAAAGCTGTGAAAAGTGTAGACACTCGCCTGAGTATGCACGATTTTCGTCTTACGCGAAGTTATGACGGATATAACCTTATCTTTGATATCCTTTTACCAAACGATGTGCCGCTCAAGGCTGTGGAAGTAAGAAAACAAGTGAATGAAGTAGTGCAAAATCTGGATATACATTATCATACAGTTATTCATATCGATAAGTCCTATGTGCGAAATCTGGAATAAAGCAGTGAACGAAAATTTCTTGCTTTTTTTGGTGAACTTCTAGTATAATATAGATAGGAGTAGTAAAAAGTTTTCAAGGAGGGATTTCACATGAGTATCTATAGCGTAAATTCCAGTACGTCCTTAAATGCAATTAACTCAGCATCAAACACAATAAGCAAAAGTATGCAGAAGATAGCAAGTGGTTCGCAGTATAATTCAGCGGCGGATGATGCATCTGCGTATTCGATACTCACACGCATGTATTCGAATATAGGGACTTTATCACAGTCAAATGAGAATACACAAACAATGAATGCAATGATGTCGACAGCTTCCGGCGGTGTTGACTCAACAGTAACTGCACTCAGCTCGCTTAAGGATAAGCTTCTGCAAGCGGCCAATGGGACTAATAATTCTTCGGATATTGGTGCTCTGCAGAAGGAAGTTGATCAGACGGTTTCTCAAATTGATGAGAATGCAGGTATTACGTTCAACAATCAGACTCTTCTTAATGGAACGAAGACACTTACAGTAGCTGGTGATAATGGCTATAAGAACATAGCACTTGGTGATATGAGTGCGCAGGGTCTTGGCCTTACAGATGCCAATGGTGATTCAACACTTAACCTTTCAACATCGACTGGAGTTGCAAGTGCACTTGATACGGTCAGTACAGCGCTTGACACGGCTCTTTCACAGTCGACAAATATTGGTTCAGCACAACAGGGGCTGAGTTATTCGTCGGCGAACTATACATCGCAGACAGAGAATCTTACGGCTGCAGCTTCAGGGATGGGCGATACAGATATTGCAGCTCAGGTTACGAAACTGAAATCTGCGCAGACAACGCAGGCATTTGCTCTGTATGCGGCGAAACTTAATATGCATGATAACACGAGTGTTTTGGCGCTTTTGCGTTAAGGTGATTCGAAGTAAATAGCGAGAATGTGAGAAGCTGTATACAGGCTGTTTTAACAGCCTGTATACAGCTTCTTTTTGAAATGAATAAAGAGTGATATGAAATTTAGCAGCATAAATGTGGATTTTGCAAAAACATTCTATTTCTACAAGTGTTTTATGCTGGCAGTTAAGCCATGTTATTGTAATGTGCAAAATAATAATGCAGGAGGCATTCTTGTAGGAAAGATACTTTATTTTGTGGTATAATTCTTAGTTGTGTAGTGTACATAGTAAGTAAACAATTTTTAGGGGGTTATTTCATTTTGGATATTTTTCGGACAAAAAGTATAGAAGCATATGCTTCAGATGCAAGAAAAACGCATATGCAGCGGACACTTAGTTCACTTGATGTCATTATGCTTGGTGTTGGTGTTATTGTTGGTACAGGTATCTTTGTGCTTACCGGAGTTGCAGCAGCAGACTATGCTGGTCCGGCACTGATGCTTTCTTTTGTTATTGCAAGTATTACGTGCGGCTTTGTGAGTATGGCTTATTCGGAGCTTGCAGCAATGGTACCGGTAGCGGGAAGTTCTTATGCCTATGCGTATACAGCGCTGGGAGAGTTTGTTGCCTGGCTTGTAGGATGGAATATCATTCTCGAATATACTGTTGGGGCAAGTGCGGTAGCAGGCGGATGGTCAGCTTATGTTATCGGTCTTATGAAATCGGCGGGGATTGAGATTTCGAAGAACTGGACGTCTGTACCAGCGGACGGCGGCATTATAAATCTTCCGGCAGTTCTTATTACATTATTTCTTACATATCTGCTTATTCGTGGAGTGCATACAAGTGCGACGGTTAATAAGACACTTGTTGGGGTAAAACTTTTGGCAATCTTTGTGTTTTTATTTCTAGCTGGCCCAAGTGTTGATACGATGAACTGGAAACCGTTTATGCCATTTGGCTTTTCTGGTGTATCAGCCGGGGCTGCATTTATCTTTTTTGCCTACCTTGGATTTGATTCTATATCGACGGCGGCAGAAGAAACGAAGAATCCGGCGAGAGATATGCCAATTGGAATTATTGGTTCACTTATTATCTGCACGATCCTTTATATCGCAGTTACGGCTGTTATGACGGGGAATGTTTCCTATACAGAGCTTGACAATGCGGAGCCGGTTGCTTATGTTCTGCGAACACTCGGCTACAATTTTGGTTCGGCTCTTGTTGGCACGGGTGCGATTGCCGGTCTTACGACCGTACTGCTTGTCATGATGTATGCGCAGACGCGTGCTTTTTTTGCAATGTCACGCGATGGTCTTATCCCGCAATCGGTTTGTAAGCTGCACACGCATTATGCCTCACCCTATCGTATTACAATTATCGTTGGTTGTGCAGTTGCAATTATCAGCGGATTTACGCCAATTCATATTGTAGCTGAAATGTGCAGCATTGGAACATTGTTTGCATTTATCATATCATCAATAAGTGTTATGATTATGCGAAAAAAATATCCGGAAGCGAAAAGGCCGTTTTACTGTCCCTGGGTAAAGACGATTGCGACATTAGCGGTTTTGAGCTGCTCATATATAATGTATAATCTTTCAGCAATGACATGGGAAAGGTTCTTTGTTTGGAGCTTCATTGGAATTATAATTTATTTTTCCTATGGATATTGGCATAGCAGGCAAAATAATACGAATCAATAAGCAAGTAATCTCTGTTGTACATATTGTATAAAAATTCTTTATATGCATTTATGATACGATTAACATGGTATATAAATGTGTTTTTTGTGAAAAAAAGTGCGAAGTTCTTTTTCGTAAAAAAGACGTCGCACTTATTTACAATGGTATTTTCACGGTGTATAATATGCAGTATGTGGGGCGGACAGACAAAATGGGAAATATATTTTGTTCATAATTATTCATACATTATGGTAAAATTATGAAAATTTGTGAGGGAAAGTGTGCAATGTTTCCATAGCAGACTGCGTCTCAATACAGTTTTATGGTATCTTATAATAGAGGGGAGCAATACAAAACATGAGCAAAAAAATGAAAACAATGGATGGTAACACAGCAGCAGCGTATATATCTTATGCGTTTACTGATGTGGCAGCAATTTATCCAATTACACCATCTTCACCAATGGCAGAATCTGTAGATGAAATGGCAGCCAAGGGTGTAAAGAATCTCTTCGGGCAGAAGGTTCGTCTTGTAGAACTGCAGTCAGAAGGTGGTGCTTCCGGTGCTGTACATGGTTCATTGCAGGCGGGTGCTCTTACTACAACATATACAGCTTCACAGGGTCTTTTATTGATGATTCCGAACATGTACAAAATTGCTGGAGAACTTTTGCCAGGAGTGTTTCATGTCAGCGCACGTGCGTTAGCAGCTGCGTCACTGAATATCTTTGGTGATCATCAGGATGTAATGGCTACGCGTCAAACTGGTTTTGCAATGTTTGCAGAAAGCAGCGTACAGGAAGTCATGGATCTTAGCGCGGTTGCGCATCTTGTAGCTATTAAAGGACATATTCCATTTATGAACTTCTTTGACGGGTTCCGTACATCACATGAAATTCAAAAAATTGAAGTCATCGACTATGATGATCTTGGTAAAATACTCGATTGGGATGCAGTAGAAGCTTTCCGTCACAATGCGCTCAATCCGGATCATCCGGTTGTTCGTGGTACGGCACAGAATCCGGACATTTATTTTCAGGAACGTGAATCTGTTAATCGCTATTATGAAGCGCTTCCACAGCTTGTGGAAGATGCAATGGCAGATCTTGCAAAAGTCACAGGCCGTGAACATCATTTGTTTGATTATCATGGTGCAAAGGATGCAGATCGCATTGTCATTGCAATGGGTTCTGTCTGTGAAACTGCAACAGAAGCAGTTGACTATCTCAATGCAAAAGGAGAAAAGGTAGGTATTCTGAGCATACATCTTTATCGGCCTTTCTCTATTGAGCATTTCTTCAAATATCTACCGAAGACTGTAAAGAAAGTGGCTGTTCTCGATCGCACGAAAGAACCGGGATGCCTTGGCGAACCACTTTATCTTGATGTAAAAGCTGCCTATTACAGCTCGGATATGAATCCTATTATTGTTGGTGGCCGTTATGGTCTTGGTGGTAAAGATGTAACACCGGATCAGCTTCTTGCTGTTTATAAGAGCCTTAAGGATGACCAGCCGAAGAATGGTTTCACAATTGGTATTGAAGATGATGTAACGCATACATCATTGCCAGCCTATCCGGAAGATGTTGATATGACACCGGCAGGTACGACAGCATGCAAGTTCTGGGGTCTTGGATCAGATGGTACGGTTGGTGCAAATAAGAGCGCAATCAAGATTATTGGTGATAAAACGGATATGTATGCACAGGCATACTTTGCGTATGATTCCAAAAAATCCGGCGGTATAACGATGTCGCATTTGCGTTTTGGTAAACTGCCAATCAGCTCACCATACCTTATCAATAAAGCAAACTTTATTTCCTGTTCACAGCAGTCTTATGTAACGAAATATGATCTTCTTGCAGGTCTCAAACAAGGTGGTACATTCCTTCTTAATACGGTTTGGGATGAAAAACAGCTCGCTGAAAATCTGCCAGCATCTATGAAGCGTTATATTGCAGAAAAGGAAATTAACTTCTATATTGTAAACGCTGTTGAAATTGCGCAGGGCCTTGGCCTTGGCGGACGTTTCAACATGGTTATGCAGTCTGCGTTCTTTAAGCTCGCGGCGATTGTTCCACTTGAAACAGCTGTCAAATATCTCAAGGATGCAGTTGTTACCTCTTATGGTAAAAAAGGTCAGAAAATTGTCGATATGAATAATGGTGCAATTGATAAAGGGATTGAAGCTGCTCACAAAGTTGAAGTACCAGCAAGCTGGAAAAATGCCAAAGATGAAGCTGTAACAGCAGAAGATCTTCCAGTGTTCATCCGTGATATTCAGAATGTCATGAATCGCCAGGAAGGTGAAAAACTTCCGGTAAGCACATTCAAGGGCATGGAAGATGGTACGTTCCCTGTCGGCGGTGCTGCATATGAAAAGCGCGGTATTGCAATCAATGTTCCGGAATGGCAGGTTGATAACTGTATACAGTGTAACCAGTGTGCATATGTTTGTCCTCATGCTGTAATTCGTCCTATTCTTACGACGGATGATGAAATGAGTAAGGCTCCGGCAACAATGGACTTCAAAGATGCAGTTGGTGCAAAGGGACTTCATTACACAATGGTGGTTTCTCCGCTTGACTGTGCAGGATGTGGAAACTGTGCACAGGTTTGCCCAGCAAAAGAAAAGGCTCTTGTTATGAAACCAATTGCAACGCAGCTTGAAAAACAGCAGAACTTTGCTTTTGCAACGAAGGAAGTTGCTTCAAAACAGAACCCGTTGAACAAGAAGACCGTCAAGGGCAGCCAGTTTGAACAGCCGCTTTTGGAATTCTCTGGTGCTTGTGCAGGCTGTGGTGAAACTCCGTATGCGAAACTTGTTACGCAGCTCTTTGGTGATCGTATGATGATTGCAAATGCTACAGGCTGCTCTTCTATCTGGGGTGGTTCTGCGCCAGCAATGCCGTATGCGAAAAATTCTAAGGGACATGGTCCGGCTTGGGCAAATTCTCTGTTTGAAGATAATGCAGAATTTGGTCTTGGTATGTTCCTTGGTACGAAATCAGTTCGTGATGCAGTTGCTGATGATGTGCAGGCTGCTATTGATGGTGGCAAGGTAAGTGCAGCTCTTAAGGCGGCTCTTGCTGACTGGAAAGAAAATATTGATGAAGGCGCAGCTACACGCGAACGTGCGGATAAGCTCACAGCTCTTCTCGAAGCAGAAAAAGGATCGGATACGCTTCTTAACAAGATTTATAGTAAAAAAGACTACTTTGTCAAACGTTCGCAGTGGATCTTCGGTGGAGATGGCTGGTCTTACGATATTGGTTTTGGCGGACTAGACCATGTACTCGCTTCTGGTGAAGATGTCAACGTCCTTGTATTTGATACGGAAGTATATTCGAATACGGGCGGGCAGTCCTCGAAGTCTACTCCGGCAGCAGCAATTGCACAGTTCGCTGCAACGGGTAAGAAGACGAAGAAAAAGGATCTTGGCATGATGGCTATGACATATGGTTATGTGTATGTAGCACAGATTGCTATGGGTGCAGATAAGAATCAGACGCTCAAGGCGATTGCTGAAGCAGAAGCATATAAGGGTCCGTCCCTCATTATTGCTTATGCACCATGTATCAACCACGGTATCAGAGCTGGTATGGGTAAGAGCCAGCTTGAATCACAGCGCGCTGTTGAAGCGGGATACTGGGCAAATTATCGTTATAATCCGGAACTTGTCGATACAGGCAAGAATCCGTTCTCACTTGACTCGAAAGAACCGACAGGGGACTTCAAAGAATTCATTCAGGGTGAAGTACGCTATTCTTCCCTTAAACGTGCATTCCCTGAAACTGCGGATGCTCTTTTTGACAAGACAGAAGCAGATGCAAAGGCAAGACTTGCAGGCTATAAGAAGCTTGCTGGTAAAGAATGAAATAGCTTTTGTGCAAATACAGGCAAAAGCACGTAGAAAGTACCGCTTCATGGAGCAATCCGTTGAAGCGGTACTTTTTATATATAAGATTTATTTATTGATGTGCTAAGATTATACAACCTATGCTTTTAATGCCACAGCTCAAACAATAAAAGCTATTCATGTGCAAGCTCCGATTGATTAGACTTGAAAAAATATCAAATATGGCTCCAAAAGTAACAAAACGCGTGAAAGAGATAGTTCTTGTAGCAAAAGCAGCACGCAAGCGGAGCGTGGTACGTTAATTGCTGATGTATGCCCTATTGTGGCGGACTGGAAGGGATCATTAATTCTGAATTAGTGGTATAATAAACCTGTAACAAAGGAGATGAGTGATATGGGAGATAAGAATCCAAAGAATAAAGCAAAGAAGCAGAAACAGTCACAAAAGTCAGTAGCAAAGCATCAGCAGCATGTACAGGCTGCTACTGAAAAAACGGAATAATTGCTTCAAATGCAAAAAAAACAGTGTTAGCGAGAAAAATCGCTGACACTGTTTTTTTGCATTTGAAGGGAAAGGTCGGTCAGTTCATCGTTTTCGAAAACTTTTTGATAGCAAGAGTGAAGGTGGCAGTAATAAAAACAATGAGAGAGAGTGTCTGGGACCAGAGAGCACTGAGGCTGTTACCGCGAAGGATGATGCCCCGCAGTATATCAAGGTAGTAGGTCATCGGTAAAAGATTACTTAGTAGATAAAAGAATTTTGGCATGGCTTCCCGGGGGAAAATAAAGCCGGAAAGCATAACGCTTGGCAGAAAAATAAAGAAAGACATTTGCATTGCCTGCATTTGTGTGCGGGCAATGTTAGAGATAAGAATACCAAGTGTAAGGGAGGCAATGATGAAAAACGAGGTTAGCCCATAGAGGAGGGGAAGGCTGCCGCGAATGGGCATACCGAAGACGGCAAGTCCGACAAGAACAGCAACTGTCATTTGTACATAGCCCATGAGAATATAGGGAATGATCTTACCGAGCAGGAGTTCCCATGTCTTAAGCGGTGTGACAATGAGCTGTTCAAGAGTTCCGTTTTCCCGTTCCCGAACAATTGCCATTGAGGTGATCATGACCATTGTCATTGTAAGGATAATACCCATAATTCCCGGCAGCATGTAATAGGCTGTAACGAAGTCAGGATTGTACCATGAACGAATGCGCATGTCGTAGAGCTTCAGGCTGTCGGGGGACAGATGCTGTTTTTGAAGGAGCATTTCCTCTGACTTTAGCTGGCCGATGGCTTGAGCTGCAGCGATTGCCGAGGAGGCAGAGGTCGAGTCGGAAGCATCGATGAGAACCTGTATAGGTGTGGCACGATTGTGTTTGAGATTTGCAGAGAGGTCTGGTGGAATTATAATACCGATTCTCGCTTTACCGCTGTCAATTAAATTGTTAGCCTCCTGAAAGCTTGCGGCAACATAGTCAATATCGAAATATTCGCTGGAGGTGAAGCTTGTGAGCAGCTCGCGGCTTTCACTAGAAAGGGACTGGTCAAAGACAACGGTACTTTGATGCTTGATATCTGTGTGAATGGCAAAGCCGAAAAGCAGCAGTTGAACAATTGGCAGAAGAATCATAAGTGCAAGTGTAACCGGGTCGCGCTTCATCTGGATGAATTCCTTGATGAGAACAGCCTTGAGACGTATCATATTTTCATCGCCTCTTTCTTTTCGGTGATTTCTTCATGTTTATCATAATAAACAAAAACATCTTCCATGGTTGGTTCAGCTTTTTGATAGTTATCAAGCTTTGTCGTATCTGCATTCGGGGAAAGGATGACATGGAGCTTTTTGCCAAAGATATAAGCGTCGAGATAGGAAATTCCAGATGCTTTTAAACGAGCAAGTGCTTCAAGTGGTGTAGTACTGTCCATCGTGATAAGCTGTCCATTAATGGATCTTTTGAGTGCTGCTGGTGTTCCCTGGGCAATGAGCCGTCCAGCACGCAGAAAACCTGCTTCATCACAGTGCTCGGCCTCATCCATGAAGTGTGTTGTAACGAGAATTGTCGTACCTTGATGGGATAATTCATAGATTACATTCCAAAAAAGGCGGCGTGAAGTTGGATCGACTGCAGAGGTTGGTTCATCGAGAAAAAGAATCTCCGGACGATGCAGAATAGCACAGCCGAGTGCAAGTCGTTGCCGTGTACCACCGGATAGTGTAGCGGCGAGAGCGTGTTCTTTGTAGTCGAGGTGCAGGAGTGAAAGCAGTTCAGGAATGCGCTGCCTTTGTTCTTGTTTGGGGAGTGAATAAAGTCCGGCGTAAAAGTTTAGGTTCTCGATTGCAGTAAGATCGTGATAAAGGCTGAACTTCTGTGACATATAGCCAATATGCTGCTTAATGTCGTTAACATCTTTGGCGGTGTCATATCCGAGAACTGTAGCGATTCCTGCAGTTGGGCGGAGTATGCTGCAGAGCATTCGGATTGTCGTGGATTTACCACAGCCATTCGGACCGATGAAGCC
>DCFY01000031.1 GCA_002315155.1 Megamonas sp. UBA1792 | reverse complement strand
CACCCATTCTTCCAGAAAGCGGCTGTGTACACGCAGGTCAAGACGTTTCTCATCTTCCTCAGTCTTTTCCCGAATTAGTATTTCTGTCATCTTCTTAACAACCTGCCCATAGCCAATAACCTGCTCATATGTACCCGTTATACCGATAACACCGACAATCTTCTTCATGTGCGAGATTGGCAGATTGATTCCCATGCGCATCGTTTCCGTAGCCGTATCGGGACCGATATACAGTTCTGACCGCTGCTCATCGATAATTTTTTTTGCCCCCTCATGGACGTGACCCACGCGTGACTGATCCGTACTTGCAATGATGCAGCCGTACTCATTCATCATATTGATATTCTGTTTGACAATTGCCCCGATTTCCTCAACAATATTTTGTGCCTGTTGTACTGAAAGCTGCACGAGACTCATCTCTCCTTTATAAAAAATGCAACCAACCGTATCCTACGGTAGTTGCATCTTCTCCTGTATTTGCTTTGTCTGTTACATTGCTTGTACGATCCCGCTGCGAATATCCCCCAGCATATCATAAAGATTCTGTCCAGGACAGGCGGTGCTGTTAAGGTCCCTATGCCCGAAAATCGTATCCGACGCTGCCGGATCAATGCGATAGAATCTGCACACCGTCGCGGTAAGTGCTACAAGCGATGTAATCTGTTCCGGTGTCGGCTCCGCCTCTTCAAAATTCCCAACAACATTAATTCCGACGGATGTCTGATTATAGCCATAGCAATGTGCTCCAACCGTGTCACGCGGACGGCCGCGCTCAATCGTCCCATTCTTGCGAATTACATAGTGATAGCCGATCCCCGCCCAGCCATTATTCAAGTGCCATTCATGTACCTCTGCCGCCGAAACATCACGATCCGTTCCGCCAATATGATGAATAACAATCATATTCGTGTCTGTACGATTTTCCAATGAACGGAACTGCAAATACGTTTCTTCTATATGTACACTTGCTTTTGTTCCCCACCTTGTTGGCATCGTTTTTGTCTTTACATTCGTCTTTTTTTGCTGCTGACTCCTGCGTACTGCCGCCTCAACATTTTGTATTGTTATGAGATCCGGCACAAAATAAGCTGTCCCACATGCATAAAACACCTTACGTAAAAAACTCCTGCGATTCATAAAAACCGATCCTCACCTTTTATATTGTAAGCCATTCTTTAGTGTAGTCGCTTACTATGAAAATTTCCTGTTAATCATCTTCTACTTTTTATAAGCTTTTTCCTGCTCCCTTCCTTTTGTACATCTGTTCATCTGCTTTGCGCAGCAATGCATCGCTATCTTCCGCCTCTTCCGGATAAACAGCCCAGCCAATACTGAGGGATATATCTACCTGCACACCCTTCAAATAAAAAGACTTGCGCGTTACGCTGTCAATCTCAGCAAGCCGCGTATTCCAATCGCCATTATATATCTCCAAAAAAGCAACCATTTCATCCCCGCCAATACGGAAAAGCAGCTCATCCTTCATCAGACAATATTGTATACGACGTGCACATGCGCGGAGCAGCAAGTCACCAACATCATGACCATATAAATCATTCACCTTTTTAAAATCATCAACATCAATATAGCAAAGCACAAATGGCCTTGACCGCATCCTGCATCTTTGCTCAAGCTCCCGTATAAACTGATGACGATTATACAAAGACGTCAGTGTATCCGTAACTGCAAGTTTTTCCAGTATTTCCCCCTGCCGATGAAGTTTGCGGAAAACATAGCTGATCAACGTAGCCAGTATCGCACTAAAAAACACCAGCAGAATTTCACCTGTCAATCTGCCATAATTAAACCAGCCTTCAAGCGGTGCAACTTCCAGCACCCAGAACGCATTTGGCAAAACAATTGCACAGGCAACCGCATCTTCCGGTAAAGGTGTCGATGAATATGCAATGACTTGGTCCTTTTCTGTATTTGGATTTCTGCGCTTGATACGATAGGCCCAGCCAGATGCTTCCAGCTTCTGCAGATTTGTCAATTGCAAAACATCAGACATGCGCAGAACAATCTGTAGGAATCCATGAAACTGCTGCATCCCATTTTCATCTATTATGTAAAGTGGTTGTATACCCACGAGAACATTTTCTCCATTGAAAAAAGGTACCGGTCCAGCCAGAGTCAGTACATTCAAATTACGAGCCATAGCTGCTTCCGCAGCAAACTGCATCGTATAACACCTTGCTCCCTGAGTGATTTCATCATATTCCAGTTTAGGATACATATGACAAAGTTTCCCTGCTGCATCATATTCTGCTATACAAATAATTGCCGGGTCATCCATATTCTCTGCCACCACCGCATTAAACCAGGATACTGTATCCGAATTCAGGGTAGTCAATACAGAAGTGAGTTTTGCCTTCTGCAGAAAACTTCCTATAATATACTCCGTTTGATCCGCGTAAGACAAAGCAATATACTCCGAGCGTGCCCGGTTTCTTTGATATTCTATTCTTTCCTGTCGAAAAACAAAAACCGACAAGACAAATAAAAACAGCGTAAATAATGCCAGAATCCATTTACGGCCTTTCATCCACCGAATCATAGGAACACTCCTTTTCCCTGATGGCTTTTCCCTCAACGGAATTTATGTCTCTGCTTTTCCGCATACATCTTTGCATCAGCGATTCGCAGAAGTGTTTCAGCATCCTGCCCATCACGCGGATAAAGGACATAACCGATACTTACACCAATACGAACCTCCACCGCACCAAAAACAAAAGGGTGCCTGAGTGCAGCATCAATCTTTGCAAAGCACTCCTGCATTCCAGCCTCTGATCCCGATAATCGCATACAAGCAACAAACTCATCACCACCCAGCCGGAAAAGAAGCTCGGAAGGCTTCATGCACAACTCGATCCTTCGGGTTGCAGCCTGCAGCAAGTAATCCCCTACATCATGTCCAAATCGATCATTCACGGACTTAAATCCATCAAGATCCATATAGCACAGCAAAAATGGTGTTTGTGTACCCTGACAACATTTCTCTCTAAGAACTTTTTGCAGCATTCGTCGATTATAGAGTCCCGTTAAGGTATCTGTAACCGACAGCTGGTGAAACTTCTCCTTTTTACACTGCAGCGATAACAAGCTCCATGCTAAAACCGCTAAAAGCGTACTGGCAAACAAACCAATCAGAATATCCAGACCTAGCAATGGAAGATCGATCCACCCTTTCTTTGGTGTAATCGAAAGCCTGCACGACGCATTTGCCAAATCAAAGGAATATGACTCTGGATTTGACAAAAGTGGTGTCTTCGATGCCTGCAGACAAATCTCTTCTCCTGTATCAGCGCTCACCCAGCTCAATACATAGGACAGATTTTTTTGCTGAAGATTTGTCAATC
Source organism: Megamonas sp. UBA1792 (assembly GCA_002315155.1). The sequence continues at coordinate 4,904 of DCFY01000031.1, read as the reverse complement.
CGCTCATACTAATAACATCCGGCCATTTGAATACAATAATTGCCAAACCCCACAGCTTTTCCCTGCCTTGCACATCCTTGATAAAAATCGGCTGGCGGGCAATAAGCCCCATACCTCCCTGATATAAAGGAGCTGGTGGCGATACAAACAATTGGCGTTTCTCGATAGAACGCAGTACATCTCCAGAACGCACCGGGTCCGCAAGAAGCTCTCTGCCTTTAAAAGATTCTCCACTGCTGTTCTTATCCATGCTTTGGGGATAAAACATGGACACAACACAATCTGGTGCCAGCTCAATTGCAAAAACAGACGTGCTGTCATACAAACGTGCCGCAATATCCGAAAAATTATCATACCGTCCATTCTGCTTATGAACTGTCCATTCCAAAACCTGTACCTTTTGCAGCATATTATTCAGGACGTACTTTGTCCGCTCCGCCTGATCCATCGCCAGATAAGCCACCCGTTCTCGTTCCGCAGTATAGCGTGACATATTCACCACATAAACAATAGCGATTGATAAGAGTAACGCTGTGACAAAAACACCACTAATAAATTTTTTTTTATTTTCAAGCAATACCTTTACCAATGATCTCGTCTTCACCATAAGTAATCCCCTGTCCAAATCCATTATGTCCGCACACGATATATTGGTTGCATCTTACTATACATTTACAAAAGCATACCATTAAAAAAGTCCAGGCACAACAAAAAACAAAAAATCTTATGAATTATACATTATTTTAAAAACGCAGTTCGCCGTTTCTCTTTTCAACGCGGCATTGGGTGTTCATAAAAGTATCCGTAAAGCAAACGTATCGTCCCTATCTTTTTTGTTAACAAAACAAATCACCTTATTTTAACAGTATTCTTTCATATGCAAAAAAATAAATGTTCAGTTTTGATTTCTCAAAACTACAACATTTATTATAGTGTCCGATTCGTTTGCTTACGATTCCTCTATTCATCTATCTATAATAGCCTTCGCACACACCTCAGCCTGCCAGACACACATCCAATCTCATTTAGCCAATGCATATACTTTGCGTCCCAGTACATTTACCTCAGATTGAATTTGCTGCACGCCTTCAATATTTGCGGTGCTTGTTTCAAGCGCTTCCAGCTTTGCATTTGAAAAATCCTGATTGTGACGGATCGCCTTAACAATCTCGTTTGTCTCATTCATCTGCTCTTCAATATTTCCCATACGATCCTTTAACGCGGTAAGATCTTCCTTTACAAATTTCAGCTCACTTTTCAATGTACCGATATCACTTTTTATTGTACTAATATCACTCTTGATACCGTGCAATTCGCTGATAACAATTTTTTGAAACTCGTCCTGTGTCATCCATACTTCCCCCTGACATTTTATCCTTGCCATCATTATATCATAAACAGCACACCATTGTTAATGATAATTCGCCGCGTGTTATCAGATTATTTTAAATAGTCTTTTATTCGTAATAATATTTTTATTATATCGCAGAACTGCGCTCTAATCTATAAAAATTTTCTTAAATCTCCTGTTTTTTACTAAATCAACACTTCTATTCTTTTTTCTCAAGCAGAATCACATCATCATCCTCAAGATAATCGCCATTTTCCACTTCAATAACAACGAGGGGCATTTTCCCTGGATTCTTTAAACTATAGGCTGTCGTCATTGGAATGAATACGCTCTCATTACTATGTATCATCTGCTCTTTAAGAGCAATTCTCACATCTGCTGTACCACGTGTTACAATCCAGTGAACACTTCGATGATAGTGCATCCGTTCAGAAAGTCCTTCTCCCGGATTAATCACCAGTTTCTTCATCCTATAGCCATGACCACCACCAAGCTGTGTCGCACTTCCCCAAGGGAAATACATCGTTGTATGCTCATCCGCTTCTTTGCGGCCACGCTTCTTCAGCATGTCGACAAGCGTCTTTACTTTCTGTGACTCGCCTTTCTGTGCCACGAGAATCACATCGGCTGTTTCCACAACCATGACATCCTTAAGTCCAATACCCGCGATGAGCCGGCTCTGCCCCAGCATAAGACTGTCTTTACAATCAATCGGCATGCAATCGCCCTGCAACGCATTGCCATACTCATCCTTATCCAGGACCTCATAAATCGCATCCCAGGAACCAACATCATTCCAATACAAATTCAGCGGAATTGTTACGCCAACCTGCGATTTTTCCGCAACTGCATAATCAATCGATATATTTGGCATTGCAGAAAAAGTCTCCATCGTTGCAGAAAAGTCATCACCAAGAACATTTGCAATTTCTGGTGCATGTTTTTTCAGCTCATCAAGATATGTACCAATGGTAAATGAAAAAAGGCCGGAATTCCAATAATAGTTCCCTTTTACTAAATAGTCCTGTGCTGTTACAAGATCCGGTTTTTCCTTAAATGCCTTCGTCCGATAAGCACCATCTATATTCTCACCCGCTTCAATATAGCCAAATCCCGTTTCCGGCTTTGTCGGCTGTACCCCAAAGGTTACAAAATACCCGTCAGCAGCAAATGCGGCAGCCTTTGTCACCGCATTTTGAAAAGCCACGACCGGACGAATAATATGATCCGACGTAGAAATAAAAAGTACTTCTTTTTCACCGCAGCCAAGAATATCCCGGCAGTACTGAGCTGCCAAAGCAATTGCAGGGGCCGTATTACGTGGCTGTGTTTCCAGAACAATATGTGCTTCCGATGCCCCACAGACTGCCAGCTCACTTTTCACATGATGCACATAATCTTTATTCGTAACAACAATAATATCATCCGGACTTACCAGATTTTTAAACCGCTCTACCGTCTCCGCCAATAACGAATGGTTACGATCAATTGTCAAAAACTGCTTTGGCATGCACGTTCTCGACAAGGGAAAAAGTCGTGTTCCCCCACCGCCCGCAAGAATAATAACCTTCATAAAACTCCTCCTCCGCTCAATTCTGTATTTCTCATTATAACATAGAAAAAAGGCGGACTACAAAAAATTGTCATCCACCTCTCTTACTATTTATTCATTATATGTATGTACCTCAAAACCATTTTCCTGACAAAGAAGATCTTTTTTTGCTGCCTTGAGGTCATCGCGTACCATCATTGCACAGAGCTCTTCTAATGACGTTTTCGGCTTCCAGCCTAATTTCTGCTGTGCTTTCGTTGCATCACCAAGAAGCAGTTCCACCTCGGTTGGACGAAAATAGCGTGGATCAACTTCAACGAGCACTCTGCCTGTCAGTTCATCAACACCTTTTTCGTCAATTCCTTCTCCCTGCCATTTGATGTCAATACCTACTTCCTTAAAAGCCAGTGCGACAAACTCACGTACCTCATGTGTCTGGCCCGTTGCAATAACAAAATCCTCCGGCTTGTCCTGCTGCAGCAAAAGCCACATTGCTTCAACATAATCCTTCGCATAGCCCCAATCACGCTTCGAGCGAAGATTGCCAAGATAGAGCTTTTCCTGCAAGCCCAGCTTGATGCGGGCAACTGCACGCGTGATTTTTCGTGTTACAAAAGTTTCACCACGCTGTGGAGACTCATGATTGAAGAGAATACCATTGCAGGCATAAATTCCATACGCTTCACGATAGTTTACCGTAATCCAGTAGCCATAGAGCTTTGCTACTGCATAAGGACTGCGCGGATAGAAAGGTGTTGTTTCCTTCTGTGGCGTTTCCTGTACAAGACCATATAACTCCGATGTTGATGCCTGATAGAAGCGTGTCTTCTTTTCCATTCCAAGAAGATGAATCGCTTCCAATATACGCAGTGTCCCCAATGCATCCGTATTCGCTGTATACTCTGGTGTTTCAAAGGATACCTGCACATGACTTTGTGCTGCGAGGTTATAAATTTCATCTGGCTGTACTTTCTGTATAATACTTACAAGATTCGACGAATCTGTGAGATCACCATAATGCAGGAAGAATCGCACATCCTGTTCATGCTGATCCTTATAAATATGATCAATACGATCGGTATTAAACGAGGATGAACGACGTTTTATACCATGCACCGTATAACCCTTCTCCAATAAAAGATCTGCTAAATACGCGCCATCCTGTCCAGTAATACCCGTAATAAGTGCTACCTTGTTCATTAATAAATTTCCTCCTGTTTATAACCGAAAAACAAGGAAACAGAATTACCCGTCCCCCAGGGTCTTATCATTTTTTACAAACTTAATTTTATACTATCCATTATTTATATACCACATAAACTTACTATATCATGTCTGAAAACTTTTTCTCCGATTTATTTCAAATTATATACTTCACCAATTGTAAGAACAGACATCTGCAAAGCTGCGCTGCAGCATAAGTTTTGCCTTACCGCTAAAACCTGTTTTTTATATACCTGTATCATATCTTTTAAATTTTCCCAATCAGCGACCCTAAAACATGATCTAACGGAACCGCTCCGATGAATCGGCTATCCATACTATTATTTCGGTTGTCACCCATAACAAAGATACAATTTGGTGGGACTGTTATTTTTTGATCCGCTACAGCCTTCATAGGTTCCAAAATATAAGGCTCATCCATTTTCTCACCGTTTCTGTAAATCTGATCCGCTTTAAATTCCAGCACGTCTCCCGGTTTGCCAATCACTCTTTTAACAAAAACATATTGTGGATGACTTTTAATCCCCGTTATCGGTTCTGATAAATCATCTTCAATACTGCGCTGCCTGTCGATTCGGCTGTCAATCGTAACAATATCACCATAATCCGGCAATTGTTTTATGCTATGAGATACTTTGGACACAATCAAATGCTGCCGATCGCTTAAAGTAGGGTCCATAGAATGTCCCTCAACCACCACATGCTGAACAACAAAAACATTAATAAGTATCGCAAGCGCTAAAGAAATCGCTATGCTGCTAATCCATTCCTGCAAAG
>DCFY01000015.1 GCA_002315155.1 Megamonas sp. UBA1792 | reverse complement strand
CTTCGATATCCTTTTTAAGTGCCATAATTTTTTCCAGCGGCCATACCTCTCCTACTGGTACATCAAAAAGTGCTCCGACAATCCCTTGCATACCCGGAATTTGGCGAATCTGCTGCAGCGTAATCTTATCTTCATCTTTTCCATACCAGCGAAATGTCATCTTCATTATAAATACCCCCAAATATATTTTACCCTTACTTTGTATACTACCATACTAGTGTGTGTGTAAACAAATTTTATTGTAGGCCATGCTTTGCATTAAAGCGATATTCTCTTACGCATACTCTTTCTTGCTTCATTTTTCTCTATTCGGCTAATTTTTATAAATAGTCTGATTTATTTTTCAGATTTGACAGATAAATTATATGCAGTTCGCATTTTTTTGTAATTTATGTAAATCATTCTTTTTCTCTTATTGATATTCTGAATATACTGTATTATAATAGGCTTATAAATAACTTTTATCAGAAAGGAAGAGATATTATGGACGTGCTTCTTTTATCACGTTGGCAATTTGCTATCACGACGACGTATCATTTTCTTTTTATTCCACTCACACTAGGGCTTTCACTCTTTATTGCACTTTTGGAGACTTATTATGTCAAAACGAAAAAACCTTGGTGCCTTAACCTTGTGCATTTTCTAGGCACAATTTTTCTCATCAGTTTTTCGATGGGTATTGTTACAGGTATTGTACAGGAATTTCATTTCGGTATGAACTGGTCCGAATATTCCCGTTTCATGGGTGATATTTTTGGTGCACCACTTGCACTTGAAGCACTTACAGCCTTTTTCCTTGAGTCTACTTTTCTTGGTATCTGGATGTTTGGCTGGAAAAAACTCTCGCCCAAACTCCATTGTGCAACGATCTGGATTGTTGCTTTTTCCAGTAACCTATCTGCTTTTTGGATTCTCGTCGCAAATTCCTTTATGCAGCATCCAGTCGGCTTCATTATTAATCATGGCCGGGCTGAAATGACTGATTTCTTTGCTCTTATAACAAATTCCTATGTTTTTGGGCAGTTTGCCCATACTTTTTTTTCCGGTATTGTCACAAGCGGTATTCTTATTCTTGCAATCTCCGCTTATAAGATTTTGAATCACTCCATTGCGGAGAAGAGTTTTCTGCAATGTATGCGCTTCGCTACGGTCTATACGCTTATCGGGCTTTTCGCTGTAATGGGCACCGGACATCTTCAGGCAAAGGATGTTGCACATATGCAGCCAATGAAGCTTGCCTCCATGGAAGCCCTTTGGGAAACAGCTGATCCTGCACCATTTGCTCTCTTTGCTTCAATTAATACACAAGCAAAAAAGAATACGTTCGAACTCACTGTTCCTTCTGTGCTCTCTTTTATGGTCTACAACGAACCATTCGGTGAGATTAAAGGCATTCGGGAACTACAAACACAAAATGAGCAGCAATTTGGCCCCGGCTCATATACTCCTGATGTACCCGGTCTTTTTTGGAGCTTTCGTGTTATGCTCCTAATCGGCGGTATTCTGCTTTTACTCGCTCTGCTTTCTGCTTTTCTTCTTTGGAAGCAGAAGCTTACGAAGTCGCCGCTTTTCTTAAAATTGCTCATTTGTGCTGTCCCTCTTCCATTCATCAGTAATTCCGTTGGCTGGTACATATCAGAGGCCGGGCGGCAGCCATGGATTGTCGTTGGCCTGCAGAAAACTGCAGCGGCTGTCTCACCAAACCTCACGCCAATAGAGGTGTTTATCACAATGATCGGTTTTACGCTCGTCTATCTGGCACTCGCAGGAGCAGCAATCTATATTGCTGTGCGCTTCATTCGCCAAACACCATCTGCCGCTAATGACTGGAGGGATAAATAATGGATCTTAATATTTTATGGTTTATTCTCATTACAGTTCTCTTTACCGGTTTCTTTTTTCTCGAGGGCTTTGACTATGGTGTCGGTATTCTTTCACTGCTGGTTGGACATAATGATGATGAGCGCAGACTTTTACTTTATTCAATTGCCCCGGTATGGGATGGTAACGAGGTCTGGATGATTACGGCAGGAGGAGCGCTATTTGCTGCATTCCCGCATGTCTATGCAACAATGTTCAGTACCTTTTATATGGCACTCTTTCTTATGCTGCTGGCACTCATTATGCGCGGTGTTGCCTTTGAACTTCGCAGCAAGCACACATCAGCCGGTTGGCGCCGTTTTTGGGATGGATCTATTTTCTTTGGTAGTGCTGTTCCAGCCTTTCTCTGGGGTGTTGCCGTAACAAATCTATTAATTGGTCTGCCAATCAACAGCCATATGATTTATACGGGTTCCTTCTGGGATCTGCTCACACCCTACACGATAATTGGCGGTCTTACTTTTCTTTTTGTTTTTACTTTTCACGGAGCCACTTTTCTTACCTTGCGTCTTGTTGAAGGCGACATGACAATACGAATCCGCCGCGCCGCTCAAAAAGCCGGTCTGGCTGCGATTGTTTTCTTTGTCCTATGCATTATCCTAACCTATGCTCAGACAGATCTTTTTAAAAGCAGTTTAGCAGTTATATTACTCTTTCTCGCTGCAGCAACTTTTATCGCAGCATATATCAGTACGGCTACTGCCAAATATCTTGCAGGATTCACTTTAAGCTCGCTGGCAATCGTCTTCACTACAGCCGCTTTCTTTGCTGGCCTTTTCCCGCGTCTCATGGTCTCAAGTCTGCAGCCGGAATGGAGTCTTACGATCTACAATGCTTCTTCAACACCGTACACACTCTCCATCATGTCAGTTGCTGC
>DCFY01000040.1 GCA_002315155.1 Megamonas sp. UBA1792 | reverse complement strand
CTCATTATTGATGCAGCTGCTGAGGAGGATTTACACAAATATATAAAAATGGGAGCCGATCTTGTTATATATAGCGGCGGTAAAGCACTGGAAGGGCCGACTTCCGGTTTCATTTGCGGGCGCAGTGAACTTTGCCAGGCCTGTCGTATGCAGTACCAGGGAATAGGCCGCCCTATGAAAACAGGAAAAGAAAGCATTATCGGACTACTCACTGCACTTGGTAAATATGCGGCAAAAAAACCAAATGCAGAGCAGCAAAAAAAGCGTATGAAACTGCTTTTACATGAATTAGAAAGTATTCCGGGAATTACAGGAAGTATTGCACAGGATGAAGCCGGCAGAAAAATTTATCGGGCAAGACTTGATATTGATGCCAAAATTACAGGGATAAGTGCAGCTGTGATTGCTCAAAAATTAGAAACAGGAAATCCGGCCATTCATACAAGAAATTATTGTCTGGCACAGGGACAGATCTTTGTAGATCCGAGGCCTTTGCTGGAGGGACAGGAAAATATTATAGCAGAGCGTTTTAAAGAAATTTTAGCACAAGCAAAGGGGAATAAGTAAAAATGGCAACAATAAAAATAAATGTACTGGCAACAGATGCACAAAATGCAAAAGAAATCGTGGAAGCCACTAATGGAAATGTTTACATTGGTGTTATGGTAAAGCCATTTCCAACGGCAGAAGCAGCAGCGGATGCGGTTAGAGAAATGCAGCGCTTAGGTATACCTGTGTCGGTTGGTCTTGGCGGAGCAGATCCATTGATGTGGCATAAGGTTGTAGAAACAGCTGTTTTGACAAAACCAGCGCACGTAAATCAGGTCTATCCTGGCGCTGGGTATACACTTGCTGCACTTAAAGCCGTCGGTAGTGAAGATACCATTGTCAATGCATTAATTAAGCCAAGCGGTATAGCGGGGAAAGTATCTATTCTTACGGGACCGGAAAGTCAGGCTTTTGATGAATACATTAGTTGTGAGGCTGCAGCCGCAGCATTAAAAGAGCTACATATTCCTTCGGTGAAATTTTACCCGATAGGTGGGGCCAAACATCTCGATGAAGTCGCAGCCATGGTGAAAGCAGCTGTGAATGTCGGTATTACAATGTTTGAACCAACGGGTGGGATTGATGCTGAATCTGTGGAAGCTGTTGTCAAAGTTTGTCTGGAAAATGGAGCACAGACAGTAGTCCCTCATGTTTATACTGCTTTTGTCGACAAAAATACAGGGAAAACAGAACCGTCCCAGGTAAAAAATTCACTGGAAAAGCTTTTAAAGTTACGCTGATACAGGCTTTAGAAAGTGCAATATGAAATTTATGATAAAATCACTGTCATTGAGGTGATTTTATCATAAAAAAACAAGAAGTTATGTCAGAACAAAATACATGTTTTTTGTTTGGGATGCGGGGTCAACTGACCCTGCATCTTTTTTGTCGTAAGCGATAATGGTATATAATAAATCGTTATAAAAGCTGGCACTGCCAATCTTTACAAGATTGAACCGTACGCTCTTTTATTTCATCAGAAGGTCCGGTTTCACCAAATAAAAGTGGTGCACTTGGATTATGCATTTTAAAATTTTTTGTTACAGTGCTGCTGTTATAGTTTGCATAGCAATATAAGCAGCCGTTTTTACAAGTGTTATAAGCTCCAATATCAATACTGGAACTACAACCGCATTCGAGTCTTTGGTTTTTGTCTTTTGCAATGGTTAATTTATAGTTTCCGATTTGTTCAAATCGATCTTTGTCAATACAATGAGCATGAGCAATGCCAAAGGCATCAAGGTTAAGTTTTTCGGCACATGTATCCAGCGTAATCTCAAACTTTTTTGCTATTTGTGCAAAACGCTGCATTAGTTCAATTTGCTGTTGCTGCGTTTCGGGCTTTATATTGAGACGTTGCATATTATGAGAAGTATTTCTATAGGTATCAAGAAAACTCACAGTGCATTTTTCGGTATAATTGTGGAGCCTTTCTGCAAGGGCTTTAAAATATTTACAATGATATTCGATGGTGTACGTTTTATTAAAAAAGACAGGGTCGTACCGCCATATGATTTTATCTTTGCCAATCAAGGAAGAAAGCTTTTGAAAAGAAGGGATAATGACATGATTTTTTGATGGAATATTTGGTTCTGCATCTTTTCCATACGCAGTAAGAGTAAATTGAAAATAATAGGTGTAGGCAGCTAAATCTGAAAGTCGATTAAGCAGCGGAAGCGGATTTTTTGTCCAAAATACAATTCCATCAACAACTTCCGGAAGTAAATTTATTTTGCTGATCTGATGAAAATTCATGGGGTTTCGGACAAGAACATAACCTTCTCTGATCCGATTTAAAAACCATTCGGAATAGTACGCTGGAATGTCTGTCCGACGGCTGGCACTAATAATCATAGAAGCCCCTCCTTGTAATTTAGATATGTTAATACAAATAAAACAGGTGTGTAAATTGTGACAAAACAATTATACCACAGTAAAAATTGCCTGATAAAACAACAGCAAAGGCATGACGGGGGGGCAGTTTTTTTGTACCAGCAAGTTTTAACAAACAAGGCAAAGCGTTTGAAAAAATTGTAATTTATAAGAATCGTATGGAAGAGGATGGGTGATTTCCTTTATAGAGAAAGTTGTTTTATAAATCATAGTAGTTATATATGAAAACTATTGACAAAGCATTATAAGATGGTTACAATAAAAATATCTTATAATCATATACGATTAGTATGAATTTAAAAGAAGGGTGGTAATCGTTGGAATGGAATTTAATACATCACTTTTGCATGGAAATATGAAAAGTGAAGCCGAAACCGGAGCAACGCTGATACCGATTTATCAGTCGAGTGCCTTTGAGCAGGAATCTGCAGAACAACTCGCAAAGGTTTTTCAAAATAAAGTGCCGGGATTTGCTTATACGCGAGTAAGCAATCCGACGATTGCAGCATTTGAAAAAAGAATCACAAAGCTGGAGGGCGGGATTTCAACGATCGCCTGTGCATCAGGGATGGCAGCGCTTTTTAATGCGATGATGACGGTCCTTGCAAGTGGTGATGAAATTTTGGCAAGTGCTGGTATTTTTGGTGGAACGATAGGACTATTTAAGGATCTGGAAGCGTTTGGTATACATACATCGTATGTAAATGAGGCGTCAGCAGAGGAAATTGAAAAGAAAATTACAGCGAGGACAAAGATTGTTTTCTGCGAAACAATGGGCAATCCAAAACTCGATGTACCCGATATTAAGGCGATTGCTGAGACCGTACACCGTCATCATGTCCTTTTTCTTGTCGATAATACAGTTGCCACGGCATATCTTGTTCAGCCAATCAGACTGGGGGCTGATGTCGTGATTAATTCTGCTTCGAAGTATATTAATGGCAGCAGTAATTCAATCAGTGGAGTAATCACGGATGGCGGAAGCTTTGCCTGGGATAAAGAGAAATATCCGATGATGCTTGACTACAAAAAGTATGGGCCGTATGCTTATACCGTAAAGATGCGGGAAACGCTTTTTCGCAATACAGGAGCCTGTCTGTCGCCTTTTAATGCTTATTTGAACAGCATTGGTATGGAGACGCTGGGGCTTCGTATGGCGAGGCAGTGTGAAAATGCGGCAGCGCTTGCGCAAGCGTTACTGGAAAGCGGTGCGTTTGCCGAGGTAAACTATCCGGGACTTAGTGGAAGTCCATATCATGAAATTGCTAAAAAACAGTTTGTCCGAGGTTTTGGTGCTATGGTGACGGTTCGTACAGGATCAAAGGAAAAGGCATTTTCGTTTATTAATCATCTGAAGTATGCGCTTAAAGTGTCAAATATCGGAGATACAAAAACACTTGTAATTCATCCGGCATCGACGATCTATATTCATAGTACAGCACAGGAAAAAGAAAATGCCGGTGTATACGATGATCTTGTTCGTATTAGTGTTGGTATCGAAGATATCGAGGATTTACTGGAAGACTTTACACAAGCAATACAAGCTTGAATTTAATGAAAAATGATGGGGGCGATTGAAAATGGCAGTTGATTATGCAGCACTTAAAAAGGGTGGATTTATGCGCCAAAAGCAGAAGGGGAAATTCTCGCTGCGCTTGCAGAATGTCGGCGGTAAGCTGACGACAGAGAATCTCAGGGCAATCTATGCGGTGGCTGATGTATTTGGCCATGGCTATGTGCATTTGACGGCAAGGCAGGGAGTAGAAATCCCATTTATCGATATCAAAGATATGGAAGCGGTTAAGACCGAACTGGCAAAAGGCGGCTGCAAGCCAGGTGTCTGTGGTCCGCGTGTGCGGACAGTTACAGCCTGTCAGGGAACTGCGGTCTGTCCGAGCGCAAATATTGATTCGCCGAAGATTGCAGAAGAGCTGGATCGGCGCTACTATGCACGGGAGCTGCCGTGCAAGTACAAGTTTGGCGTTACAGGTTGTCTGAATAACTGTCTCAAAGCCGAAGAAAATGATCTTGGTGTTAAGGGCGGTCTGGACGTAAAATATGATAAGGATGCATGTACGCTTTGCGGTGTCTGTGAAAAAATTTGTCGTGAAGATGCAATCACAATCCGGGATGGAAAACTCACGATGGATACGGCGAAGTGCAATCACTGCGGACGCTGTGTGAAGTCTTGCCCGGCGGATGCCTGGACCGGTGAAAGTGCTTATATTCTGTCCTTTGGTGGATTGTTTGGCAATAGCAAGCTTTTTGGCGAAGAAGTTCTGCCGCTGATTCATTCAGAAGAACAACTTTATCGTGTAACGGATGCCGCTATTGAATTTTTTGCGAAGCATGCACAGCCAGGTGAACGTTCACGCCGGATGATTGAGCGCGTTGGTAAAAATGCGTTTAAAAAGGCAATGGAGGAAGCTTACTATGGCTGAGATAAAAATAGATGATGTGGTAGATATTACCGATGTTGTTTGCCCAATGACCTTTGTTAAGGCAAAGGTTGCAATTGAAGA
>DCFY01000039.1 GCA_002315155.1 Megamonas sp. UBA1792 | reverse complement strand
GGAATATCGATTACAATCGTATCACCTTCCTTAATCATAGCAATAGGCCCGCCTTCCATCGCTTCCGGCGATACATGTCCGATGCAGGCGCCACGCGTTGCACCGCTGAAGCGGCCATCCGTGAGAAGTGCTACTTTGAGCCCCATGCCCGTAATAACTGATGTTGGATTAAGCATTTCTCTCATTCCCGGCCCGCCCTTAGGTCCTTCATAACGGATAACGACGACATGACCATTCTTTATTTCACCATCAACGATCGCGCTAATGGCAGCTTCTTCCGAGTCATAGACCTTTGCCGTCCCCTTATAAACAAGCATATCTTCAGTAACAGCCGATTCCTTGACCACAGCATAATCAGGTGCCAGGTTGCCCTTAAGAATTGCAATTCCGCCAGTCTTACGATAAGGAGCCTCTACTGTTTTAATAACATCCGGGCGTTCAATCAGTACATCTTTTATACGATCACCAAGTGACCCTGTAACAGTAAGTGCATTGAGATGAAGGATACCTTTCTTTGCGAGTTCATGCATAACAGCACAGAGACCACCAGCTTCATGAAGATCCTGCATATGATGGATACCGCTTGGACTCAGTTTAGTAATATATGGTGTTTTTGCACTAATCTCATCAAAGAGTGGTGGTGGCAGTTCAATACCAGCTTCGTGCGCAATTGCAGTAAGGTGAAGCACCGTATTTGATGATCCACCAATGCCCATGTCCACAGTAATTGCATTTTCAAACGCATCACGTGTCATAATGTCACGCGGCTTGATGTCCTTTTGCACAAGATCAAGAATCACTTTACCAGCACGTTTTGCCAAAAGTCTTCTTTCCCCAAAATAAGCAGCCGGAATTGTTCCATTGCCAGGAAGCCCCATTCCAAGAACTTCCGTAAGTGAATTCATCGTATTTGCTGTAAAAAGTCCTGAACAAGAACCACATCCTGGGCAGGCATGCATTTCGAGATCCGTCATTTCTTCAGCAGTCATTTTCCCTGCTGTAAATTTACCAGCAGCCTCAAACGTTGTACTTACACTTACATTTTCACCATGATACCGTCCTGCCAGCATCGGCCCCCCACTTACAACAACACAAGGAATGTTCAATCGAGCAGCTGCCATAAGCATACCCGGAACAATCTTATCACAGTTTGGAATAAGCACAAGACCATCAAAACCATGAGCTGTCGCTACTGCTTCGATTGAATCAGCAATAAGTTCTCTACTCGCAAGTGAAAACTTCATGCCAGAATGCCCCATCGCAATCCCATCGCAGACACCAATTGCAGGAAACTCAATCGGAGTCCCACCTGCAGCAGCTACACCAAGCTTTACAGCTTCCGCAATTGATCTAAGATGTATATGTCCCGGAATAATTTCATTGAAAGCATTGACTACACCGATTAGCGGTTTTGCCAAATCTTCTGGTCCATACCCCATAGCATAAAACAAGGCACGATGTGCCGAGCGTGTTGGTCCTTTTTTTACAACATCACTTCTCATAAACAATACCCCACCTATTCTTTTTTAACAAATATACTTAATCACGCAGTCTATTCAGAGCACACATTGAGTCATTTAAACAGTATATTAGTTTACATTTTGTCTGACTTTGTTTAATTCAATAAAAACAAATAAAATCCTGCCTTAAAACAGATTTTTTCTTTTCTTCTTCAATTACTCAAAACTCTATACCTTTTTGTGCTTTTATTCCTTTTTTATATGGATGCTTTACTTCTTTCATTTCTGTTACAAGATCTGCTTTTTGAATAATTGATGGGGATACATCCCTTCCCGTAAGTACAAGATGAAGATTTTTGGGTTTTATTTCCAGCAAATGAAGAACTGCCGACTCTTCTATAAGATTAAATTTTACAGCATAATTAATCTCATCCAAAATAATCATCTCCCAACGCTCACTGCATATCTCAGCTTCTGCCTCCTTCAAAGCCTGCTGCGCCGCCGCCTTATGTTTTTCTTTATCCTCCTCATTTCTTTGTGTAAAGCCCTCCCCGCACTGTTTTACTTTAAGTCTCGGTGCAAGCTGTTCCATTGTTTTCAACTCGCCGTATTTCCAACCACCCTTTATAAATTGCAACACAAGAATCCTCAAGCCATTCCCCCACGCACGCATCGCTAAGCCAAGGGCAGCTGTGGTTTTTCCTTTTCCATCTCCTGTATGAATGATGATTAATCCTTTTTTTTTCACTATAACCCCTCTTTTACCATTTATTTTCAGTCACGATTTTCTATAACATGGTATACTATATTATATTTTATATCTTACTACGATTTTCAGAAAGGTACTTATGAAAAAATTTATTGCATTTTCTTTTATCATTCTTGGTTTTACCATACTTTGTATTTTCTTTACAGAAAAAACAGATGTTCTTTCTTTAAAAGATATCCCTTTTGAAACAACTTTTCAAGAAAACCAGGGGAAAAGCACCCTATCCTGGAAGCGACTACCTTATCCCTGCTACTATGAGGTAGAGGTCCTGACAAAGAACCCGAAAAAATCGCTCAGCATGCCAAAATATCATTTACTCAAGAGGGATTTTACTTTTCGCGCTTCCTATGATGTTCCATCGACGGCATTGCCTACATACTATCGCATTACAGCCTATGGTCTTTTTGGTCCAATTGGAAAAGCTTCGACAATTATACGAAATCCAATTTTCGCTAATCGTCCGCTTATTCCTACACCGATAACCAAATATACCACATCACAACCAGCAAGCCAAATGCCTTATCTTATCTGGCACACTGTTCCGGGGGGTGTCTACTATGAACTTGAGTTGCTTACAGCCCCGCCAGAGCAGGAAAACAATACAGAGCTTTCTGCCTTGCATCATCTGTTCAGTACACGAGCAGTTTTTACAAACGGCTGGCAAGCAGATCTTAAACCATTTGTTAATACAGCAAAAATTTATTGGCGCGTACGCGCACTTGATTTTCTTGGTCAACCAGTTGGCGTCTTTTCCACTGCTGAAGAGATCAATGTTGATCCAACAAAGGCAGCACCCAACAAACCAGTTTTGAACAGTTTTGACCGCATGCCCGACTTTGAGCAGCCTCTATACCCTGTCTACAATTGGATTCCACTTCACAATATTGTGAAGTACGAAGTTGAACTGCTGATATCTCCACCAGTGCAGGAAAACAACACACAACCAACGAAAAATCGCATCTGGTACATGATTGCAAACGACTCTTCCAGCTGCTATGATGAGTACCCTCGTCTCGATGTAGGTGATTATTACTGGCGTGTCCGTGCGATTGATGACAATGGCAATACCATTGGTGTATACTCCGACTCACAAAAATTTACTGTAAAGAAGCAGCCACATCGTGTCGATACCGCCACATTTGGCGACAGCATCACACATGGTGGCGGTGCCCTTTCCTACTCACCAGCAAATCTTGAATACAGCTACGAAACCTTTCTTGATTTTCCGACACTCAACCTTGGGCGCAGTGGTGATACCTCAGAAATGACCGCCGATCGCTTTGAGCAGGATGTACTTCCCTTTCATCCTAAAAATCTTATCATTCTCTGCGGATCAAACAGTATCCGTGCTGATACTACAGCCGACTCAATCATTAATGACTTAAAAACAATTCAACGCAAATGTGAATTAAATGATGTTCGACCAATATTTCTCACACTTATGCCAATCAATCCGAGAAATATTTATGCTGCCTTCCAGACAGATACTGATCCAAACTGGCAGCAAAAAATCATGGATGTAAATAATTATATTCGTGAACAACCATATTTTATTGACCTTGAGCCTTATTTCTATGATGACTTTGGTTACCTTGCTACAGAGTACGCAACCGATGGACTACACCCTGACATTAAAGGGAAGCAGCTTATGGCTGAAATCATCAATCTGCATCAAGATTTATTACGAAAATAGCCTAATATAAAAAAGCCTTCCAAATACGATTAAGCGAGTCCAATATGGAAACATATTGGACTCGCTTAATCACTATCTCGATATATCTCCTATAAACCCATAAATTTAATGAACTTCTAATGATACTCTTATAAGTTTATAATAATCAATTGCTATAATTGCATTTAAAGAAAGGATACGATAAACATGAGAAATATTACTAAGAATCTTATTTCCGTAACTTTAAGTGCTACTATACTAGCAGGATCTTTTTGATTTTGCAACACAATAGAAGCTTCTCCGCACAACAATATTGTTTACACAACTTCCTGAGAAACATGTTCACCAGAATCAGAGAAGCACCCGCAACAAGATAATCCATGGCGAGCCAGAGCAGTCATCTCCACCAAATAATGCCTCAATAAAATAATTAAGGAGGATATTTTATGAAAACTACGTCTAAAAATTTTATGTCAGTTGTTCTTTGCAGTCTAATGCTAGTATGGGAAGCTTTGATGAAATCTCTGAAACTTATGATGGCGATGATTCACCACCACTGCCACCTGAACATTATGATAACGCACCATCACCCCAACAAGAATATTATCATTGTTGTTCATCTCCATCGCAATAACATCATCCTTATTATTCATCGCCACCCAAACGTGATGATGAAGGCCAGTTTAGTTGTGAAATCAATACCATTAGAATTATCAGAGTTATAGTTACTCCATTATTGCAAAGCGATTAATATTATTCACTTAAAACGAGTATAAATTTATTTTTATACTCGTTTTTTTATTTCGTAATAAATATACTGCTTATTACAATTCTTCCATAAATAATTGTAATAAAAAGCCGCTCAAACGGTTAAGCATCTTTTTCAAATAAGTTTTTATCCCTGACGAAATTTAATTCTACCAATTTTAAATTTTTCAATGTAAGATAAAGCACAAAACATGACCCGTCGAAAAAATATAACTTCTAAAACTTATAAAACCTCTTCAAGTTTGCCACTACGAGGATGGAACATCAAACCATGAATAACAATATCTGCCGGAATAAGTGGATGCTCTTTAAGTTTTTTGACAGTATTATATACAT
>DCFY01000001.1 GCA_002315155.1 Megamonas sp. UBA1792 | reverse complement strand
CTTTCTTTTCTTCCTTTACAAACTTTATCTGCATAATACAGGATACTACAAACCAGCAAATTTATCTATACTAAACCACAAATTTATTTATACTTTATTTTTCGATTTCCATATAGTTTTTCATGGTTTTTTCAGTATGACATATAGGCGTTTGCTGTTTGTAATAAACTAATCATAATTTAAAATTTATTTTACCAGTCGCAAAAAATCCTGTATACTCAAAGAAAACAATCTATATTTACGGGGTATTCTTATGATTAATTATAAAACTGTAATCGAAACCAGCGAAGCCTTTTATGAAATAAGCAGATCCCGCTTCATCACACATGTCTCACATGTGGAAACAGAAGAAGCCGCACGGGAATTTATCCACGCAATGAAAAAAAAGTATTTTGATGCCCGGCACAATTGCTCTGCTTATATAATTGGTGATTCCAGCAATCTACAAAAGTCATCTGATGATGGTGAACCAGGTGGTACCGCAGGTAATCCAATTTTAGAAGTTATTAAAAAAAATGCACTGAGCGACATCGTTCTTGTTGTCACGCGCTACTTTGGCGGCATCAAGCTTGGTGCTGGCGGCCTTATCCGTGCCTATGGTCACTCAGCCGTTCTTGGTATCAATGCAGCAGCCATCGTTGAAAAGACACTTTTCCGACGCATCGCGGTGACTGTTGATTACACCCTCAGCAACACAGTCGAAAACCTTCTGCGCATACATAAAATCATCGTTGAGAATAAAGTCTATTCTGATAAAGTCTGTCTCACTTTGCTTCTGCGCAACGAAAAAGCCGACAATTTTCTCACCATTCTTATCGACCTTACAGCCGCCCGCTGTCATTTTGAAAAACTGGGTGAAACCTATGTAGATATACCAATAATCGTTAAATGAAAAAGTTACAGGCAAAACAGTTTTCCTGCTTGCCTGTAACTTTTTTAGATTGTTTTCTTAATTCATCTGTTTCCAATCTATTTGTTCATTTCCGGAAACTTGCTTTTTATATATCTGCCAATTGCCTGACCAATAATGCGTTTCCCCTCCATATCAGGATGAAGTCCATCTGTCGTCAATGAATCTGACAACCAGCCGCGCCAATCAGTGAGCTGTGGTGTAATATCAACATAATAGGGCTGCTGCATAATCCACTTGTTGACTTTGTACTGTTCCCAGCGCCAGCCATCTACTGGTGGTATCCCGGCAACATTATCCATATACCATGGATTAATCGGAGCAATCGTAACAAATACAGGTGTTATCTTATACTTGCTGCATTTATCTCCGATTGCATTGAGCCCGGCAATAACCTGACGTGCTGAATCCCCCTGACGAATATTATTGATACCACCAAAAACAACAAGAATTTTCGGTTTAAACGGCAGTACATCATTTTCAAACCTTTCATTCATCGACTCAACTGTGTTACCACTAAAGCCAAGATTCAGCACTGGCATCCCCGCATAAGTTTCCCAGTCATACATAAGATACCCTGGGGGAGTCGATACAGCCCCACCACCATGCGTAATACTGTCACCAAGTGCAGCAATCTGAATACTTTTATTCGTTACCGTAAAATAGCTGCGTGGCGACCATTCACTTAGGGGATCACCCGCCTCATTATTTGCGCGTACCTGCCACCAGTACGTTCCTGGTTTTGGATAAGCCGTTTCATCATAGTAATCACATCCAGTGGTCCAATCTTTCTTTAAAAGCCGATCAGCTGTCTGTGGATTGTTATCAGCATCAAAATACACCTGCACTTCATACCCTGCTGCCTTTAAATAAGGAATCCATGAATATACCGGGTAAAGCGGCGTATAGTCCATTTTTTCAAACTCTGTCGTTGGTTTGGGAGAGGTTGTATTTATTTCCTGCTCATTAAGAGGTTTTAACTCTGTAAATCTTGAAACCGGCTTCCCATTATAGTCAAGTCCCTGCACCTTCCAATAAAGATTATCTCGATCAACATTATAGACAGATGTATCCAACTCATAACCATTTGTATAGATTTTGTGCTTCGTCGTAACAATATGGTCTTTGTTTTCTGATTTTCCCGTCATAATAACAAGATCATACATTACTGCATCGGGGACAATATCCCAATTAATTCGTACTTTCCGTATTGCTTTTACCTGCAATTCATCCAATAATGTATCGTGCAGGCGCCCTGTGGATACTTCCGAGTGCACCGCTTCATTTTTCGCTTCTGCCAAGCAAAAGCCCATCATCATATACATCAATAGAAGACAGACACAGACACTGCCTATTTTTTTCAACATACATCATACCCCTAAAAAAAAATGTGGAAAAGGTCAAACACCTATTCCACATTATAGCACATTCTTTCTATTCTATTAAAATTTTTTCATATTTTTTTTAGGACTCGATATTTGTTATTATTCTGCCAAGCCGCGTGCCGGAAATAAGATTCCACGTCCACTTGAGTGCTACAGTTATTTTCGTATGAGCTCCTGCCAGACGCATATGATGAACAGCCATCCAGGCACACCAGGCAAGAAATCCCTTCATCTTGAAATTCCCCTTGCACACTACGGCAGCTCCGCGGCCAATCGTTGCCATACTGCCCACATCATGATAAGTAAATGTCTCCAATTCATCCTTCCCCTTAATGAGCTGCAGAATGTTTTTCACACAAACATCTGCTTGCTGGGTTGCTACAGGTGCAATGGTTGTTAGCGGCCGCCCATCCTGCACAAAATGTGCATTATCACCGATCGCGAATACACCTTCACAGCCAGACACCCGCAACGTTTTTTCAACAATAACACGTCCCGCCCGATCTACTTCAGCTCCCAGCTTAGCAACAACGGGCACAGCCTTAACACCAGCGGCCCAGATCACCGTACGTGTTGGAATAACAGTCCCGTCTTTCAGTGTAAGGCCTTCTTCATCACAAGTCGTGACCTGTGTTTCCAAAAGCACCTCTACCTTCCGATTGCAAAGTACTCTGACCGTTTCATCGCGCAAATCCGCTGGCATCATCGGCAAAAGTCGATCCGTCGCTTCAATCAGCTTAATGCTCACTTCATCAAAATCCATATGATGGTACTCATCCTTCATAACTGAATAAACAAGCTCCGATAACGAACCAGCTTCCTCAACACCCGTTGGTCCACCGCCTACACAGACAAATGTCAGCATCTGACGACGTTTTGCTTCATCCGGCTCCTTCATGGCACGCTCAAACATATGCAGTACATGATTCCGAATATGAAGTGCCTCCGATAAGGTCTTCATTGCATATGAATACTTTTCTACACTTTCCATACCAAAATAGTTCGTCGTTGCACCAGCTGCCAGCACAAGATAATCATATGCAACTTCACCATGATTCGTCAGCACTACCTTATTATTTGCATCAAAACCCGTAACCTTTGCCATGAAGAACTCAACATTCATATTCTTGCGAAAGAATGCCCGAATTGGGTATGCAATTTCGTCTTCTGCTAAAATTGATGTAGAAACCTGATAAAGAAGCGGCTGGAATAAATGAAAATTATGCTGATCAATAAGAGTGATATCCACATTCTCTTTTGCCAAAAGACGCGCTATTTTTATACCGCCAAAACCTGCCCCTACAATTACGATATGTGG
>DCFY01000105.1 GCA_002315155.1 Megamonas sp. UBA1792 | reverse complement strand
TCGCTGAGTACGACATCTGCTCCCAATTTTTTAGCGAGCTTAGCCGCTGCAATACCGCTGATACCAGCACCTATCACAAGCATTTTCTTGTTTGCAAAATCCACTTTTTTCTTCCTCCAACCTAGCTTACTTTCAATGTCCATAACGCAATTATACTAAATAATATCCCGATAGACCAGAAAACACCAACAACTTTATTCTCTGACCATCCCTTGAGTTCAAAATGATGGTGAATCGGGCTCATAAGAAAAACCCGCTTACCACGTGTCTTAAAAGAAACAACCTGAATAATCACGGACAGCGCTTCCAATACAAAGACACCTCCAACAATAATCAGCAGTATTTCTGTCTTTGTCAGAATTGCTGCAGCCGCCAGAGCACCACCCAGAGCAAGGGAACCCGTGTCGCCCATGAACACCTTCGCCGGATGTATATTGAAGCGCAGGAAAGCCACGCATGCGCCTGCTGTTGCCATGCAAAAGGCAGCAAGATCATTCTTGCCAAAATGCACACAAATAACCATATACGTAATTGCAGCCACTGCAACCGTCCCCGCTGCAAGACCATCGAGACCATCCGTCAGATTTACTGCATTCGTCGTACTAACAAGCACAAAAAATATAAGCACATAATAAAAGATGCCAATATCAACCGTTGTGCCAATAAACGGCAGCCAGAGATCGGTCTTCATACCGAGATAATTCACACCTACATAGGTTACAATAACTGCCATGATAATCTGTCCCAGCAGCTTCTGCTTTGCCTTGAGACCAAGATTGTGTTTCTTGACAACCTTAATATAATCATCGAGAAATCCTATCATAAAATGACCCAGCATAATAAAAAGCGCAAGAACAATCTCCATACTGGCTTCTGCTACAAGACACGTCGCAATAAGTATTGACAAAATAATCATGATGCCGCCCATCGTCGGTGTACCTGACTTTGCCTGATGACTTTTCGGGCCTTCTTCACGAATACTTTGCCCAAATTTAAGCTTATGCAGCTCCGGAATAAAGAACGGACCTGTAACAAGCACAAGCCCCGCTGCAATAACTGCCGCAAATAATAAACTGTTCGTCATTAAAATAAATCCCCCTAAAACTACAATAAATCAATGATCTCTTCCATATGCATGCCGCGTGACCCCTTGAATAGTATGGTATCACCCGGCTGCAAAATCTCATGCAGTACACGCGCCGCGTCTTCATGCGAATCACAGGAAAAAACAAGTTTCATACCTTCATCACGTGCTGCCTTTGCAATATTCTTACTCATCCGTCCACGTGTCACGACCGCATCAATATAGCCTTCCGCCAGCTCACGCCCAACATTTTCGTGTGCCAGAAGAGATGCCTTGCCCAGTTCAAGCATATCGCCCAGAACCGCAATCTTACGTCCTGGGGCAATATCAATGAGCGTATCAATCGCAGCCTTCATTGACATTGGACTTGCATTATAGGAATCGTCAATAACCGTATATTCCTTAACTTTCTTATATTCAAAACGCATCTCTGTTGCCTTGAAGCCATCCAGTCCACGCTGAATCTCTTCGCCCGTAAAGCCGAGTGAAAATGCCACAGCAATTCCCGCCAATGCATTATAGATATTATGACGTCCAACCATCGGCAAAATAAAATCCTGATCATTTTTGCCAAAAACACAATGGAACCGTGTTTTCTTCCCTTCTACACGAATATCTGATCCTTCTACGGTAGCCGGCATCTCTATGCCAAAGGTTATAACCCTGGCTTTCGCCCCCATCTTCATTCCTGCCACATAGCTATCATCTGCATTGAGAATGACAGTGCCATCTGCCGGAATTGCTTTTACCATTTCAGATTTTGCCTTGGCAATATTTTCTAACGACCCCAAAAGTTCCATATGGGTCTCACCGACATTTGTAACAATCCCTATTTTCGGTTCAGCAATCTTCGCAAGTGCTGTAATCTGATTGAACCCCCGCATCCCCATTTCCAGAATAGCAGCTTCATGATGCGTTCGCATCTGCAGAAGCGTCAGCGGCAACCCAATCTCATTATTGAAATTTGCCTGTGTCTTCAGCACATTCCAGCGACTCGAAAGAACAGCTGCTGTAAGATCTTTTGTCGTCGTCTTCCCATTTGACCCCGTTACCGCAATAACAGGAAAGGTAAAGCGCATACGCCATGCATGTGCAAGCTTTTGATAAGCCCGCAATGTATTGTCTGCGCGGAAGACTGTTGCCGGTATCCTATCCATCACCTTTACAGGGAAATCCATGCTCACAATAACACCTGCAGCACCTTTTTCCACAGCCTGTACAGCAAAGTCATTACCATTAAAGTTTTTGCCTTTTAGTGCAACAAAAAGCATGCCTTTCCCTATCTGCCGCGTATCTGTTACAACATCTGTAAAATTAATGGTCACTGCCCTATACACTTCGGCTCCTGTTACTTCCCGTACCTGTTTCAGTGTGAAATCCGGCATTTGTTTCGCCCCCTAATCGCATCGCGTACTACTTCTTTATCATCAAAATGAATCGTCCGGTCTTTCAGTATTTGATAATTTTCATGTCCTTTACCAGCAATTACAACAATATCATCCGGTTCAGCAAGTTCAACTGCCCGAAAGATTGCCGCACGACGATCTACAATCTTCTCATGCTGCTTGCCGTGAAGTGCGTCTTTCACACCTTCTTCTACCTGCGAAAGAATAAATTCCGGATCTTCTGATCTCGGATTATCGGATGTTGCAAGAACAATATCAGAAAGCTCTGCTGCAATACGCCCCATAAGAGGCCGCTTCGTACGATCCCGATCACCACCGCAGCCAAACACTGTAATGATACGCTTCTTTGCAATCTGACGTGCAGTATGCAAAATATTTTCCAAACCATCCGGTGTATGAGCATAATCAACAATGACAGAAAACTCCTGTCCTTCATCGACAAGTTCAAAACGCCCCGGCACACTTGTAAATGCAAGCAGCGTCTTTTTTATACAATCAATATCAATATCCTCGGCAAGTGCCGTACCAACCGCTGACATCACATTATATACATTAAATGTACCCGTAATTTTAAGCTGAAGTTCCATCTTGCCAAAACTTCCTTCTATAGCAAAATTTGCCCCCTTTGCCAATACATTAATATCAACTGCTCTGATATCTGCTGATTTTTCAATCGCATATGTAATGTGCCTGCAATCTGCATGTTCCAGCATAATCTGCCCGGCAGCATCATCAATATTGACTACAGCTGTCTTTCCCAGCTTCTTTTGTTTTGTGTCACTAATAAGTTCAAAGAGACGTGCCTTCGCCATCATATAGTTTTCTAACGTTTTATGATAATCAAGATGATCTTGTGTAAGATTCGTAAAAACCGCCGTATCGAACTCACAGCCAGCGACACGATTCTGTGCCAGCGCGTGTGAAGAAACCTCCATGACGACGTAGTCCATACCGCGTTCTACCATAAGAGCCAGTGTTTCCTGCAGATCAAGGACATCCGGTGTCGTATTATGTATAGGCATGACTTCATCCTCAATCATGATCTGTATTGTCCCGATAAGACCGACCTTATAACCCGCATTACGCAGAATAGCACGCGTGATATAGCTTGCT
>DCFY01000116.1 GCA_002315155.1 Megamonas sp. UBA1792 | reverse complement strand
TCCTATTCCATAACAAACACCGATTATGTATTTTGCTGTAAAGACAATGGTGCTGGCTTTGACATGCGCTACGCCGATCGCCTTTTTCAGGTATTCCAGCGTCTTCATTCCAGCCGCGAGTTTCCCGGCAACGGTATCGGCCTTGCCATCTGTCAACGCATCATCCAGCGTCACAACGGTAGAATTTGGCTCAAAGGCGAAGTAAACAAAGGCACTTCCTGCTGGTTCACCCTGCCAAAATAAAAGCTCCACCTAAAAACGCATCCCCAAAACCACACATTGTATGCATAGTTTCGGGGATACGCCTTCGTATTATAAATTTTATACCTGCTGATAAATTGGACACGTTCCATCACTTTTACCACAGACTTCATTTGACGAACACTTCATGCAGCCTTTTTTGGTTTCCCTGAACTCAACTGTAATTGAATGCTCACGCTTCAAATACGGGCAATACCCTCGGGCCTTCTTGTTTAAGACAAACTTCATATAAACACTCCCCTTAGCCGTTTTATACTACATACGCACAACTTAAACAACTTTATGGCTCTATCATACCAAGTATACAGCAAAAAAGCCATACCTAAAAAATATATATTCTAAAAATTCAAGTTTCATTTTTTCTTTTTATTTTTTCTTTTTTGCAAATATCCAAACAAATTTTAGCTCTATTCGCTGAAGGCTTAGAAACAAAAGCCGTTACAAAATTATCCACAAAGTTATCCACTTATTTATCCACAGCTTGTTGATAAGTACTATCATTTTCTCTGTCAATTCTTGCTAATTTTCTTTTTATACACAGTTTTTATAACAGAATAAGTACCTTTTTCACATAAAAAAGCCCGGAAAAAGATTTTTCTTTTCCCGGGCTTTTCTCTACTTCTGAATTGCCCGCGTCAACTCCTGAATGCTCTTATCGAGTGCACCAAGCCGTCCTTCGATACGCACAAGCAGGTATGCCGTGACGACCATAGGAAAACCATAGTTCGCTGTATACATAAGAACCTGATCCATATCGTTTCCTCCTCTCCGCATGCTTTCACTTCTATACATGCCGTGAAGGAAATTTTTACAACCTGTAGTTTATTCGCCAATAACCTTAGTCAAACATCCTGTCCAATGATAATTTCCCGAATAACTCCAGCATCATCTACACCAATATCCATTTCTTCAGCTCCCACTACATAAGCATAATACACACAATCATCCAACGGACGATACAGAGTAACTTCTTTTCCCATACCAAAAAGACCTATTACATCGGAATATTTCATGCCAACAGCAATTCCACTTGGTGTTGAAATATTCCCCACCCGACTAACGACTGTATTCACATGCATATTTGCTTCTTCGCCTTTATATCTAAGACCTTCCAATCCAACGATTCTAAAATTTTCTCCATACATATATTTTACAGTTCGTACGCCATCACCCCGAAAGAATTCCTTACTCGTCGGCTCACCATAAACTTCCTGAACATAGCCCATCGTACAGTTAAAGCCAATACCACCAAGCACAAACTCTGCTGAGGTCATTGAATGCGCAAAGCAAAGCCCCGCCAGGCTCATACAAAAAATCGTTATCACCCAGATTTTTAGAAAAATCCTTTTCATCACGCTTCCCCTCCCCATATTGTTTTCTCTGCCTTATCTTGTATTTTATTTCGCAAAAATCTTATAAAATCCTGCTCCATCTGCCAGCAAAAAATGTATGTAAAATGAATAATATGTAAAAAATTGGGTTTTATTTCCATAACTACTTGTATTTTTTGCAAGTCTTGTGTATTGTATATTTAATGAGCAATTATATACGATGCTCAAAACATCTCGCATAACCAATACAAGAACGAAAAATAGCACTATAGAAAATCACCCGTGCTATTCTTGTCCGGCGTCAAGTACATCACATAATTTTTGCTAAAAATTGAACATTCGGTTTTTTATATTTTTCTGCAAACAGAATATATAAGCCCTGGAAGGAATGATTTTGCATGAAAACAAGTTCACTAAAAAGACTTCTTATATTCAGCTTATTTGCAGTTATCATCACTGGTATTTTCTTTTTCTATAACAATACCGTCTCTAAAATTCTTCGTCAGCACTCGATCCATTATACTCTGGAACTTACTGCACGAAGTGCCGAACTCCTTCACGTGACACTTAACGAAAAGCTGAAATTTGTCAGTCATACTGCTGCTATGCTAAACGGAAAATCTACCACTACAGAAATTATTCCCCTCCTGCAGGACTTTTACACTGCCAGTAATACACGCCTCGCTGTTATCGATGAAAATGGAGTTGGTCTTACTAATAGAAACGATCCGATTTCTATTGATAACACAACTATTTTGCAGGAAATAAATCTTCATAGCAAAGGAATTACAAATCCATATGACGACCCTGTTACCGGGTGCCGCACCATTCTCCTCTACGATACCTACCATGATGCTGCAGATACAGCACACAAAGTATATAGCAGCCTGAGTATTGATGATCTCTATGATTTTTTCAAGCTGCCACTCTTTAAGGAAGAAGCTTTTTCCTATATTGTCGACCAACAGGGCAATATGATTCTTCGCTCCAGCCAGCCTGACGATAACAATGCCTTCAACAGCATTTTCGATATCATTTCGAACAATCCGGAAGCCTCTGGGCAGCGTGAAAATCTCATGACTGCACTGCATTCCGGAAATAGCGGCTATGGTTTTTTTACGCATAATGGTCAAAATCTGCTTTTTGCCTGCGTCCCCATTCCCGATACCGCAGACTGGTATGCCGTTACTGTCGTTCCTGAAGAAATCATGCTTATTCCTGCCAAGAGTATTTTTCTGCATACCATTGGTCTGAGTCTTATCATTCTTATTGTTTTGATGCTGGTTGTATTCATGCTGACACGAAGCAACGATCAGCTGCGACAAGAAAAATTACAGCTGGCCACCATTGACTCTGTAACAAACAATATAAACTTTTCTCGTTTTCATGAGGAAGTTTATCAACTTCTCTTAAACACCTCCTGCAAAACGCTGTCCGTTATCACTCTTGATGCAAAGGACTTTAAGCTTTTTAATGAAGCAAACGGCTTCCATAAAGGTGACCAGCTGCTCCGATCAATTTCCAAATCCATCCGGGACTGTATTCCTTATTTCCCGCTTCACGCACGCATCACAGGTGATCTTTTCATTCTTCTAAGCTTCACACAGGATCGTGACATTCTGGAACGATGTCTGCAGAAAATCAGCAAAAACAGCACAACAACAGCTTCCTCCAGTCTCAAGTTCTATGCAGGAGTTTACTGCCTGCAGAAAGGCGATGAGCATTTGGAGTTCAATCTCCTGCTTGACCGGGCAACACTTGCAAAGAATAAAGCTAAAAATACAAATAAACCGGGACTTGTCTTTTACAAAGAATCTATGCACCAACAGGAAATTGAAAATCATCTAATGGAGCAGACTATGGAAAAATCTCTGGAAGATCACAATTTTGTCGTTTATCTTCAACCAAAATTTTCAACCAAAGACAAAACCTGTACAGGTGCAGAAGCACTTGTACGGTGGAAGCATCCAGAAAAAGGACTGATTTCACCAGATAAATTCATCCCGCTCTTTGAACGCAACGGCTTTATTATCCGGCTCGATCAATATGTCTACACAACCTGCTGTAAGCTGCTTGCCCGCTGGATCGCTTCCGGCATCAAACCTTATCACATTTCAATCAACGTCTCCAAAGCACAGATTTATCTGCCAAACTTTGCTAAGCA
>DCFY01000066.1 GCA_002315155.1 Megamonas sp. UBA1792 | reverse complement strand
ATTGATATAGTAGTAATTACAAAAGAGGTATGATAATCATGAAAAATATTACTAAAAATCTTATGTTCGCAGCCTTAGGTGCAATTCTATTATCCGGCTCTTTAGGATTCGGTAGCACAATAGAAGCTTCTTCACATAACAACATTGTTCACCCTGATAGCAAAGAACAACAGTTACCAGAACTACAGGGCGAACAGCTACCACAAGATGATCGGCGTGGACCGATGCAATATAATCATGGGCCAGAACAATCATCCCAAGACAACAACTGACCAGAATAACCACAATGATGCCTTCAAATAATTGGTGCTATTATTGCAAAAGTAACCTAATATTGATTTAATCGAAATGAGTATAATTTTATTTTATGCTCTTTTTTTATGTCATTTTAGTATTACGTTTCTGCTCCCATACCGCACCGGCTAATGATTCAGATCCGTCCTGTTATCACCGTACAGTTCCTTGCTAGACGCTATAATAACGATCTTGTCAAATTAAAAGCACATAAAATTTCGCAAGTTTTATTTATTTCGCACACCGTTCTTCAATCGCTTCGTAAAAGCTGTAAGGGATTTTTATATTATTTTCCAAGCCAGTGCCCAAATCAATTTCCGGACGATTTGTGCCGTGAAAATCTGTACCGCCAGTCGGTATAAAATCGTATTTATCGATCATCGCATGAGCAAAAGCCGCATCTTCATCCGTATAATTCGGGTAATACTGCTCCATGCCATCAAGTCCCAGGGATTTCAGATGCACAATTGCGGCTTCCTGTGCATCACGATCCAAATCACCAAGTCCAATCTTCTTATGAAAATGAGCTAGTGATGTCACACCACCTGCTGCATGAATAGCAGGCAGGGCTTCTTCAGCTGTCACATTATACCCGAGGCCAAGTTCTGCTACAACAGGATTAATATAGTAATCCCATATCGGCTGCGCATGGTCATAGAGATGCAGCGATACAAGATAGCGCATAATTGCATAGCGATCAACCTTATTTATTACAAACGGAGCAATGAGCTCACGTGAAATCATAACACCATGTTTCTGTATCCCCTCGATAAGTTCGTCCATCTTGCTTTCCTTGATAGATCGGATCTTTTTATAGAGCTTTTTGAACGTTGGATTCTGTTCGTTAAACCCCAGCGATACAATATGCAGGCGACGCTTATCATAGTCCACAGTCATTTCCATCCCCGGAATAAATTTCACGCCCAGCTTCGCTGCCGCTCTTGCTGCTGCTTCATTTCCTGCAATGGATTCGTGATCTGTAAGCGTTACAGCTGCCAGATTTTTTTTCTTTGCCAGTGCAATGACCTCTTCCGGGGTACAACTCCCATCGGAGATATTCGAATGTACATGTAAATCAATATATTTCATAAAGAATTCCCTTCTTATTGATACTCTAATCATAAATTACAAGCGTCTATATTTATTGCCGCTGTGCAGCAAAGAAATTGTATACAGCCTGCGCCGCCGGCATTGTCATTCCCGGCAATGTCCCCATTTCCTCCGCAGTTGCCGCCTTGATCTTCGCCAGCGTTCCAAAATGTTCCCAGAGGAGCTTACGCCTTTTCGGTCCGATTCCCGCAACGTGATCGAGTACCGACACAAGATTGCGTTTGCCGCGCAATTTGCGATGGTATGTAACAGCAAACCGATGGGCCTCATCACGAATTCGCTGCACAAGATAAAGTGCCTGGGAATGACGCGGTAAAATCACCGGCTCCGACTCCCCCTCAGTAAAGATATACTCAAACTGCTTGGCCAGGCCCACAACGGGAACCATAAGATGTCCAGCCCCACGAATAATCTCAAGTGCTGAACTTAGCTGGCCCTTACCCCCATCAATAATAATAAGATCCGGCATATTCTCAATGTCTTCCTTACCATAGCGCCGCTGCGTTACTTCTCGCATCGACAAAAAGTCATCCGGCTTCCCCTCTGTACTCTGTATCTTAAAACGCCGATAATCTGATTTTTTCGGCACACCGTCTTCGAACACGACCATCGAAGCTACCGTCTCCGAACCCTGGATATGCGATATGTCAAAGCACTCCATGCGTGTCGGCAAATGCGTAAGCTTCAGATAACGTCCCAGATCCTCGACTGCTCCAATCGTCTGTGCATTCGCCTGCCTGAGTCGCGCATTTTCATCAACAAGAAATTTTTCTGCGTTGCCAACTGCCATCTGCACGATGTCTTTCTTCGTACCGCGCTGTGGAGATTCCAGCGAAACTTTTGCTTCCTTACGCTCCGTAAGCCATTTCTCGATAAGCGCTCGTTCCTCAAGCTGAGTTGGCAGCAAAATCTCACGCGGAATAAACGCCGCCCGATTATAGTATTGCTTAAGAAATGCTGTAAGCACAGCCTCATCCGGCTCTTCTTCACTGCCAGTAAGCATGAAATGCTCCCGCCCGATCATTTTCCCGCTGCGAATAAAAAACACCTGCATGCAGACACCTGCCTCGGACCGCGCCATACCAACAGCATCCTGATCTCCGGCACCTGTTACGATATTCTGCTTTTCTGTAATCTTGCGCACCGCTGCCAGCTGATCACGAAGTCGGGCTGCCATCTCAAAGTTAAAATTATCTGCAGCCTCCTCCATTCTCATAGCAAGATTTTTCTCCACCGCCTCGCTGCGTCCTTCAAGGAAAAGGCACACCGCCTTGATCATGTCTGCATAGTCGCCCCGATCGACATTCCCTGTACAAGGAGCGAGGCATCGCTTGATATGATATTCCAGACAGGGACGGTCGACCTCCATGTGCTTACAGGTTCGCAGCGGAAACAACCGCCGCAGCAGTCGTAAGCTTTCATGTACAGCGCCCGCATTCGTATACGGGCCGAAGTACTGCGCTCCATCTTTGAGTACACGCCGTGTAATAAGTACACGCGGATAAACTTCCCCGAGTGTTACCTTTATATATGGATAGGTCTTATCATCCTTCAGGCTGATGTTGTAGCGTGGCCGATGCTTCTTTATAAGATTACATTCCAATATAAGTGCTTCGATCTCTGATCCTGTAAGTATGGTCTCAAAGTCAGCGATCTTTGCGACCATTGCCCGCACTTTCGGTGAATGATTCTTATTGCTTTGAAAATATTGCCGCACCCGATTTTTAAGAATAACCGCTTTGCCGACATAGATAATTTTTCCTACTTCATCCTTCATTATGTAAACGCCCGGGGACTGAGGCAGCTGCTGCAGTTTCTCGGCTACAATATCCGTCATAGGGATCTCACCAACTTTCTCTTTGTGTATACAGTATTTATTATTCTTAAAAAGAATCATTGTGATAGCCTAAAAGTATTATTGCTTTTAGGCATAGTTATGTGTTAAAATCGTAATTGTTCAAAGTTCTAGTTTATTAATGAAAGTTTCCTCTGCTAATTCTGTTTTGTGTAAAGGGATGTACCCTAACGAATTCATTCTACTTACCCTTTACCAAAAAAGCAAGTGCAAACTTTCACTATAAACGTAAATACCACAATATACGAACAAACTATAGTAAAACAAAATGAAAACCGGCTGACTACAGCCCAATGGAGGTTATGATTATGTTCAAAAGAATTCTTATTGCCAATCGCGGCGAAATCGCTGTTCGTATCATCCGTGCCTGTCAGGAACTCGGTATTGAAACAGTTGCTGTATATTCCGATGCTGACGAGCAGGCAATGCATGTACAGCTTGCGGATCTAACCTATAATATTGGTCCGGCGGATGCTTCGCAAAGCTATCTTAATCCTGAAGCGATTCTCCAGGCCGCTCGCGAAACAGAAGCAGATGCAATCCAT
Organism: Megamonas sp. UBA1792; assembly: GCA_002315155.1. The sequence goes on along the minus strand of DCFY01000066.1, from coordinate 638 downwards.
CCGGGCTATGGTTTTCTCTCCGAGGATGCTGATTTTGCGGAAGAAGCAACAAAAGCCGGTTTTACCTGGATTGGGCCACTTGCCGAAACCATTCGCAAAGTCGGGGACAAGGATGTCGCCCGCGCGGCGATGAAGCCGTCCGGCATTCCGATGTCAAAGGGCAGTGATCCACTTACAAGCGATGAAATGGCAATTGCTGCTGCAAAAGAAGTCGAATACCCCGTAATTTTAAAACCGGTTGCCGGAGGCGGCGGTAAAGGTATGTTTGTTGCCTATAACGAACAGGATCTCAAAAACATTCTACAAGTCGTCGATTTGCATAAGATCAAGTTTTACTTTGAGCATTATATCGCCCATTCCCGCCATATCGAAGTACAGATTCTTTCGGATAACTACGGTACCGTCATCCATCTCGGTGAGCGTGAATGCTCACTGCAGCGCCGCAACCAGAAATTACTCGAAGAATCTCCGTCCATTGGTCTCACCCCGGATATGCGCGAAAAAATCGGTGCGCTTGCTGTCAAAGCAGCCAAGAGTATCCACTATACAAACATTGGTACCGTTGAATTTCTGCTTGATCTCAGCAACAACGAGTTCTATTTCATGGAAATCAACCCACGCATACAAGTAGAGCATGG
>DCFY01000144.1 GCA_002315155.1 Megamonas sp. UBA1792 | reverse complement strand
GCCGTCGTAGTTACCGCCGCTGGGGACGCTGTCTCCATGTGAGCCAAACATGACAGCTGGGAGCGTCGGGTCGCTGCCTTCACGTCGTCCGATGACATTACCAAAGGCATCTGTGTGAATGGCAAGTCCGGCATCCTGCATGAGTGAGATGAGATAGTCGCGTCCCTGCCAGTCGCTGTCGCTAAATGCAAGGCGGGTAATGCCCGCACCGCAGTTTGGCGTAGAGATGTTTTTCATTGCGGCAAAGTGTTTTACTAAACGATCCTGAGAAATCATATAAATACCTCCAATATAAATGATATATAGAATTATATTCCGATGAGCGAAACTATGTTTCGTAAAAGTGAAATCATATTTTACAAACGAAAGGAATGAATTATAATTTTATTTTAGGACCTTTGCAAGATTTTAGCAATAGTAAACAAAAAATATAAGAAAAATTTTTTTTATTGTGTTATGTGTAAATTGTGTATTTTTAATACATAAGTAAACGTATTGACAATGGAAAACAAATAGACTATTATAAAATTGTATTCTATGTAAAAGCAATGGCGCTGATATATTCTCTAAGTCAAGAGAGGATTGAGCGCCTCTTTTTAAATAGAGAAAGAAGCGAATATTCGGCAAAATTGAAACATTGTTCCGCTCAAAGAAACAAATTAAATAGTAAGAAAAGGGAGAGGATTTTTATGAGTGAAGATGCTTTGAAAAAGAAAAGTCATGCAGCAGGTGAGGATGGACATCATATCAAAAGTTTGATAGGTGCAACACTTGGCTATGCTGCAGACGGTATGGACATGTTTTTGCTATCGTTTGTTCTGGTATTTATTATTAAAGAATTTGGTCTTACACCTGTTGAAGCTGGTAACCTCACACTGGCAACAACAATTGGCACATGGATTGGTTCCTACGTATTTGGTTTTATGGCGGATGCATATGGTCGAATCAAGATACTGTCTGCAACGATTTTTCTTTACTCGTTTGCGACTGGTGCAATCTACTTTGTCAATGATTATAATACATTGCTGGGGCTGCGCCTGCTTATCGGTCTTGGTATTGGCGGCGAATTTGGTATTGGTATGGCGCTTGTTACAGAAACATGGGCACCGGAAATGCGTGCAAGAGCGACGTCCTGGGTATCTCTTGGCTGGCAGCTTGGTGTTCTTGCAGCGTCGGTTCTTGCGGCGATTGTTGTGCCGACATTTGGTTGGAGAGGCGTATTCCTTTTAGGTCTCGTACCGGCAATTGTTGCGATTTATGTTCGTGTGTCACTGCATGAACCCAAAATGTGGGTTTCACGTAAGGAACGTCAGAAAGAATTGGATATTAAAGCAAAAAACGGTGCACTTTCAGAAGACGAAGAAAAAGAATTTACAAAGATTTGTGGTATGCCGCTCAAAAAATTATTCTCAGACCGTAAGACGACAATTACAACAATGGGTCTCCTTATAATGTGTTTCATTCAAAATTTTGGTTACTATGCAATTTTTAGCTGGATGCCAACAGTGCTTTCTGATAAATATGGGTATACGCTGGCAAAGGCAAGCGGCTGGATGTTCATTTCAATTTGCGGTATGCTCATAGGAATCTCGATATTTGGAATACTTGCCGACAGAATTGGCCGTAAAAAAACATTTGCTCTCTACTATATAAGCGGGACGCTTTATTGCATTTTATATTTCTTCTATTTCACAAGTCAGGACGCACTTCTCTGGGGCAGTGCACTTCTTGGCTTCACCGTGAATGGTATGATGGGTGGCTATGGTGCTGTATTGGCTGAAAACTATTCCTCGGAAGCACGTTCGACAGCAGAAAATTTTATCTTTGGCACAGGCCGGGGACTGGCCGGATTTGGTCCGGCTTTGATTGGCTGGCTGGCTGTTGGTGGTAATATTTATGGTGCAATGAGTCTGGTATTCCTTATTTATCCGGTAGCTCTTGTCTGCATGTGGTTTATGATTCCGGAAACAAAGGGGAAACAGATCGAATAAATTCAGGGGGTAAAGTTTATGTATGATATAGCATTAAAAAATGGTCTGGTTGTAAACGGCACTGAAATATGCCGTGCGAATATCTATGTGAAAGATGGGAAAATTGCAGAGATTACTGATGTGGATTATGATGCGGAATCGATACAGGATGCGGCAGGACTTTATGTCCTGCCGGGCTGTATTGATTCACATTGTCATTTTCGTGATCCGGGAGCGACGCAAAAGGAAGATTTTGCGCATGGAACACGATCTGCTGCAGTTGGCGGTGTAACAACTGTATTTGATATGCCAAATACAAATCCGGCAGTATTGAATGAGGCGGATCTTGAAAATAAGAAAAAGTATTTTGCTGATAAGGCGTATGTAGATTATGCACTCTGGGGTTTGTCTCTTGGCGATATTAACTTAGCAAAACTGGATCAATTGGAAAAAGCCGGGGCAGCTGCAATAAAGTTTTTTTGGGGCTATGCGATTGATGCAAAAACACATGCACTTGTCTATAATTATGATCCATCAGCAAAAGGCGTTATTCCACCACTTGATGATGGTGAGGTTTATAAAATATTTGAAGAAATTGCGAAAAATAAACAGATACTGGCAATTCATGCCGAAAATAGTGAGCTGATTCATACTTTGACGGAACGCGTAGCAGCCAGCGGCCGTGATGATTATCATGCGCTTATGGAAGCACGTCCGGCATTAGCTGAGATTCTGACCGTACAGACGGCACTGGCGTACTCGAAGGCAACTGGTGCAAGGCTTCATGTTCTGCATGTGACAGCAAAGGAAACCGTGGAACTTATTCGCCGTGCGAAAAAAGACGGTGTACCAGTAACAGCAGAGACTTGCCCGCATTATTTGTTCTTGTCCGCGGATGACTATGATCGTATAGGGCCGATGATTAAGGTTTATCCAGTCATTAAAGAAGAAAAAGATCGGATGGCACTTTGGGAAGGCTTGCTGGATGGAACACTTGATTTTGTAGCTTCGGATCATGCGCCGCATAGGATTGAGGAAAAAAAGGGAAACCTTTTTGAAATACCATCGGGTATGTGCGGTGTGGAAAGCATGCTGCCGTTGCTTTTGGGTGAAGTCAGCAAAGGGAAGATTACATTGCCGTTTGTAGTAAAGGTGTTGGCAGAGCATCCGGCAGAAATCTATGGTCTTAAAAAAAAGGGATTCCTGACGAAAGGAATGGATGCAGATATTGTACTTGTCGATATGAGCGAAACAAAGACGATTCGCAACGAAGACTTGCACAGCAAGCAGCCAATGACGGCTTTTGATGGTATGGAAGTTACAGGATGGCCGGTTGCAACTTATCTCAGAGGGCATCTTATTGCGAAGAAACATAATGTTTGTGGAGAAAAGATTCTGGGAAAATGGCTGTCCTGTAAGAAATAAAAAAATTAATTTGATGCGAAACGATGTTTCGATAAACGGAACAGAATAAATATAAGGAGGGAACTTTAGTGAAAAAACTTTTGTTGGAAGCAGAAATCATAGAAAATAGTGTAGTGATTCCACAGGTAAGACGTATGCAGCTTCGGGCTCCAGAGATTGCGGCGCTTGTACAGCCTGGACAGTTTGTTCAGGTACGAAAAAAAGAAAGTACAGTTTTTCTGCGACGTCCGTTTAGCATAGCGGATGCCGATACTGAAAAAGGGACAATTTGCATTATGTATCGTATTATTGGCAAAGGTTCAGCTGAGATGGCAGCAATGAATCCTGGAGAAAAGATCAGTGTGGAAGGGCCTCTGGGAACAGGTTTCTCTCTGGGGGAAGGGCGGCCGCTTTTCGTTGGCGGTGGTGTTGGTATTGCACCACTGATATTTCTTACAAAACGATTGCAACAGAAAAAGCCTATTGTGCTGATTGGTGGCAAAAATAAGGAAGAGACCTTTTGGACAAAGTATCTGGAAGAATATGCAGATAAAATCTATATTACAACGGATGATGGTTCTGTTGGGCAAAAAGGTTTTACGATACAGGCAATACCGGATTTGCTGGAAAAAAATTCAATAGATCGGATCGCTGCCTGTGGTCCGATGATTATGATGAAAGGTGTAGCAGAAATAGCCGCAAGGTATAAAAAAGAATGTGAAGTTTCAATGGAAAAAAGAATGGCTTGTGGTATTGGCGTATGTCTTGGCTGTACCTTCGAAGGGAAAATTACCGGCAGACGCCGTAAGGTCTGCAGCGACGGACCTGTTTTTCCGGCAAAGGAGGTTTTTAAATGATAAACAATCGTTTGGCTGTAAATATTGCAGGTATCCAGATGAAAACTCCGGTTATGGGAGCATCAGGGACCTTTGGTTTTGGCATTGAATATGCGGATTTTATAGATGTGAATGGTATTGGTGCAATTGTCACGAAGGGAATTACACCATTGCCGCGTCAGGGGAATCCGGGCGTGCGCATTGCAGAGACACCGGCCGGCATGCTCAATAGTGTTGGGCTGGAAAATCCAGGTCTTGCTGTATTTTTACAAGAGATACTGCCGAAGCTTAAAATCTACGATACACCAGTTATAGTGAATATTTCTGCCGGAACGGCAGAGGAATATGGTCAGATGGCAAAGGCACTTGATGTCGATGGTGTTGCGGGACTTGAAGTTAATATCTCTTGTCCGAATGTTCATGAGGGCGGGATTGTGTTTGGTACAGATCCGAAGGCGGCCGCATCGGTTACGCGGAGTGTCAGGGAAAATACAAAAAAAGCTGTGATTGTAAAACTGTCACCAAATGTTACGGATGTCGTACAGATGGCAAAAGCAGTTGAAGACGCCGGGGCAGATGGTATCTCACTGATTAATACTCTCATGGGAATGGCCATTGATATTCGCACGCAGCGGCCATTGCTGGGGAATATTACGGGCGGGCTTTCAGGTCCTGCAATAAAACCAGTGGCACTGCGTATGGTGTGGCAGGTCGCGCAGGCCGTTCGAGTACCGATTATCGGGCTTGGGGGAATTGTGTCGGCAGAGGATGCCATAGAGTTTCTGCTTGCGGGTGCGAGTGCCGTTGCTGTTGGGGCTGGGAATTTTGTGAATCCACGTGCTGTGGAAGATATTGCGGCAGGCATAGAGAATTATTTACAGCAGAAAAAGTTGCAAAATGTAATGGAACTTGTAGGAAAAATGTGTATAGAATAAGAAAAGCGTAACGAAATTACAACCACGTACTTGAAGTTGGGGCATGGTGTACCAGAATTTAATAATTGGAGTTGATGATTTGGACAATTCTGCTAAAAGAATTTTGATATTTGTTACTGGCTTTTTTTGGATTTCGATGTACACTTATGTACCGACACTAGCGCCTTATGCACAAACTCTCGGTACTTCCTACGATATGCTGGGGCTGATCATAGGAGCATATGGTTTTGTTCAGTTGGCATTACGTATACCCATTGGAATTCTTTCGGATGCCTGGGGAAGTCGTAAACTATTTGTTGTTGCCGGACTGGTTTTGGCTTCAGCCAGTTGCTTTGGAATGTGGCTCCTGCCATCGGTAGGTGCCTTACTGCTATGTCGAAGTCTGGCTGGAGCTGCGGCTTCGACCTGGGTCGATTATACTGTGCTTTATGCCAGCTATTTCCCTGGCAATGAAGCGACGAAAGCAATAGGATTTCTTAATGCCGCTAACAATCTGGGGCAGGTAACGGCAATGCTTGCAGGAGGCTATGCCGCTGAACAATTTGGATTGCGTTCACCATTTATTTTAGGGGGAATCATAGGTGTCATTGGAGTTGTACTTAGTTTTGGGGTACGAGAAAAACGTACAGCGCCGAAGCCTGCTAATGTAAAACTTTTACGGGAAACTTTGCTGGATACGAACCTGCTGCGGCTTTCCCTGCTAGGCATTATGGCACAGGTTGTTACCTTTGTAACTGTTTTTGGTTTTTTGCCATTGGCAGCACAAGCTCTTGGTGCTGGCCTTTTTGAAATAAGTCTTCTTACGA
>DCFY01000163.1:558-2853 GCA_002315155.1 Megamonas sp. UBA1792 | reverse complement strand
TTATGTGCAACATGCGTATAAGCCATCATGAGACAGTCCGTGCCGATACGTGTTTCTTCGCCTTCGCCGGTCGCACGATGCACCGTTGCACATTCGCGAATTTTTGTGCGATCACCAATAAATAAGTAAGATTTTTCACCAGCGAACTTGAGATCCTGTGGTTCTTCACCTACAGAAGCTCCCTGAAATATCACACAGTCTTTACCAATGCTTGTCCAGCCTGTAATAACTGCATGCGGACCAATCTTTGTACCTTCACCGATTTCTACATTTCCACCAATAACAGCATACGGACCGATTTCTACATTTTTACCAATATGAGCTCCCGGATAAACTACAGCGGTTTCATGTATATATGCAATAACTTTGTTGTCTGTTTTCATGTGTTCCAACTCCTTTAGCTTGCCTTTACGGCTTCTATTTTGGCAGTACTTAGTTTCTTCTCTAATACAGTCCAATTTCGTCTCTAAACTCTGCATCGGATATATCGCCAAAATCAGCCGTTTTACCATGTAGATTCCGGATTATCTCACTCGTTCACCATATAATAACAAAAAATCATATGTTTTCTCTTTTTTTCAAAGCAAATGTGAAATCTCCCTGCGCTGCAAATACATCTCCAACAAAAGCTTCTGCATGAAGTTTACCAAAATCACCACGTACCTTAAGGAGTTCTGCTTTCATTATTAATTGATCTCCCGGCACTACCGGACGTTTAAACTTAACATTTTCCATTGCACCAAAATAAGCAAGTTTTCCACGATTTTCTTCCGGATAAAGCATAGCAATCCCACCAACCTGTGCCATCGCTTCAAGAATAAGCACTCCCGGCATAATTGGATTCCCTGGAAAATGGCCGCGAAAATGCGGTTCCATAATCGTAACATTTTTGATACCAACTGCAGACTTGAAGGGTACCAGCTCGATAATCCGATCAACAAGAAGCATCGGCGGACGATGCGGTAAAATTTTCTGAATTTCATTTATATCTAAAATCATGATATTTCCTTCTTTCTCTAAAATGATCTTCTATCGCTTTTCTGTATAAGCAGCTGTAATCTGTTTTGCTAAGCGTGTGTTAAGCTCATGACCGGATTTTACGGCGATTACATGGCCACGGATGATTCCGACAAGACGAAGATCCCCGATAACATCAAGTATCTTATGGCGAACAAGTTCATCCTCATAGCGCAGCTTGTTGAGCCATCCATTGTCATTGTAGACAATGACATTTTCCATCGTGCCGCCAAGACCCAGTCCCATCTTTTGCAGCGCTTCAATTTCGTCTTCATAGGCAATCGTACGTGCCGGTGCTATTTCTTTGTTGTAAACTGCTTCATCAATAATAAAATCTTCATATTGGATGCCGATAAGCCGATGTGAATTCAGTGAAGTAAATGTCACGCGAAAACCATCATATGGCAATACCATAATAAAACGTTCCTTATCATCAATACGATATACTTTATCGATAATAATTTCCCGACGCAGCTTTTCCTGCTGCCGTTTCCCTGCTTTTTGCAACAATTCAAAAAAAATGAGTGAACTGCCATCTCCAACCGGCGGTTCCTCTGCATTCATTTCAATATAACAGTTATCAATGCGTGATGCATGGAAGGCTGATAATAAATGCTCAATCGTGAAGACCTTAATGTTATCCTGTTCGATCGTTGTTGCGCGGATCGTTGATGTAACATTCGCGGATACAGCCCTGACATGCGGTGCTCCGGGCATATCTGTACGAACAAAAACGATACCTGTATCAACCGGAGCCGGCTTTAACTTAATCCCGACCTCAAGACCAGAGTGCAGGCCAATTCCTGTATATGCTGTGTCTTTCGCAATTGTTGTTTGGTACTGCATGAAAAAAAGTCCCCCTGACTTACTACCTCAATATCTTATTCTACAAAAAATTTACCTTTACTGCAAGTGTTTTATCATATCTTCTATTTACGGACAGATTTCCAACGATCATGCAGCCAAAACCATTCTTCCGGATATTTACGAATATGATCTTCAATAATTTTCGTCAGTACCGCTGTTGTCCGCCTAATATCTTCGTGTTTATCCTGTGTTTTTTCAACAAAAACAGGTTTATGAATAATTATTGTATGTGTTCCGTCTGCGTTCTGTGTGATAAAGGTCGGGAAGATTGGCGCAGCCTTGAAACGGGCCAAAGATGCCGGTCCCTGTACACAATTCGTTTCACGACCAAAAAATTCAAGAAGTATCCCGTCACGCCGGCTTGCATCCTGATCCATAAGCAGACCGATGACCCAGCCGTCCTTCAGCATG
>DCFY01000163.1:0-244 GCA_002315155.1 Megamonas sp. UBA1792 | reverse complement strand
CGATAGCCATTGATAAAGCGGTCCAGTCCAGCTTCTTTCTGCTTCATTGCAACACCGACAATTGGAAAGCCGCTAAGGGCCAATGCCGCACCGAGAAGCTCCCAATTACCACTATGCGCTGTCGCAATAATACCGCCACAGCCAAGTGCCAGACCCTTTTCCATGTTTTCACGGCCTTCGATTTTCACATATTTTTCTATATGATCTTTCATGACAGGAAAACGCATAACCTCAATAAACATGG
>DCFY01000038.1 GCA_002315155.1 Megamonas sp. UBA1792 | reverse complement strand
GTCAACCAATATTTGACGAGATGTTTATAACGCTTAAAAACAACCTTGCAGTACTTTACAAACATGTCAGTGACAGGACGCTGATACCAGCCATCATAATGATTGACAAGGTATAGCGGCATTTCATAATGGTGCAGCGTAACAAGTGGCTCAATGCCACGCTTTTTCATTTCTTTGAAAAGACTTTCATAGAAGGCCAGTCCATTTTCGTTTGGTCTATCCTCAATTCCGGTCGGGAAAATGCGTGTCCAGGCAATCGAAACACGCAGAACTTTAAAGCCCATTTCGGCAAATAAATCAAGATCTTCCTTATAGTGATGGTAAAAGTCAATGCCATGGCGTTTCGGATATTGCATAACATCATCCGTTTTCATCGCTTTTTCGATATCAGCGGAGGTAATGCCGTGCTGAGCCTTGTAGTCTTTGGGGTCTATCTTTGGCTTGTAGCTGCTGCAATCAGCAACGGACATACCCTTACCATCCTCATTCCAGGCGCCCTCGCATTGGTTGGCAGCTGTAGCACCACCCCATAAAAATTCTTCCGGGAAATTATTTTTGCTCATGCTATAGATTCTCCTTTGATGTTTTTCAGGCCTCTTTTCCTACTGCAGCCTTTCTCATTGCTTCTCTCTCCGCTTCCTTATTTGCCATAAGAACGAAAGGTATCCAGGTAACTGTAGTTACTGCAATGCTTATAATTTGAACAACAGTGCCCTGCCAGCCATGGCCTATAAATGCACCCAGAAGCAAGGGGACACCGAAAGGAACATCAACAATATTGCACGGCATGAAGCCGATTTTAGTAAAGAAGAGTGCAATGGCACATGCAATTCCGGAGTTGAAGATAAACGGAATAGCAAACGTTGGATTTAATACCAGTGGCAGACCGAATACGACCGGTTCGCTAATGTTGAAAACCGCCGGACCAAAACCAAGTTTGGCAACCATACGGTGATCTTCCCGTTTAGAAAACATAAAAATTGCCAGGATGAGTGAAAAAATCATGCCTGCACCACCTTGTACAACGAAGTTCAACCAAAAACCATAGGTAACTGCCTGATCAGGAATCTGACCATTGGCAGCCGCGGCAATGTTTGCAGCAATAGCAACAGCCATAAGCGGATTACGGATTGGTGAAATGACGAGCCCGCCATGTATGCCGAGGAACCAAAAAAGCTGAGAAAAAATAACAATAGCAAGAATACCGGCCGGACTCTGAAAAACAGCCTCAAGCGGCGCCTGTAAAACCTGATAAACAAACTCATTGATATAGACACCGGTTGCAAGATGAAAAAGTGCTCCACCTACACTTGCTGTAACGAGGGTAACCATAATCGGAATAAGCGTATTAAATGAAGTGGTGATACCTACCGGTACAGATGGCGGCATCTTAATCTTAATAGCATCTATTTTTGTAAGTTTCGAGAAAAGTCCAACAACGGCAATCGTAAGCAGCATCCCGACAAAAAGGCCTTGTGCCCCCAGCGCTGCGCTGGGAATACCAGCGGCTTTTCCCGTTACACCATCCACAGTTATAGTTACAACTTCCGGGATAACAGAACAATAGGAAGCTACCGCGACGACACCTGTGATATATTCCGGATTTTTATCGTGCTTTGCAAGATTCATTGCAATAAGAAAAATAACAGGAATACTCATGATACCTAATGTAGCAAAATTCATTGCCGTAAAAGCTACACTTAATTTACTCAACCAGGGAATCCACTGTGCAAGACCCGTTTGTGGGCTGCAAAGAACCGAGTTAAGCAGAACAGCAAACGATCCAACGATAACAAATGGCATAAATACAGTGAAGGAATCTTTTACACTATTAAGATATTTATTCTCATCAACTTTTTCAGCAATAATCAGCAAAGTATCTTCAAATTTTTTTGAAAACATAACATCATCTCCTTTTTTTCAGTGACCTAAAACAAAACCATATGCTTCTTTGTAACCATATTTTGTTATTTTTTATTTACTAATTTCTCTGCTTGTTCGAGTACTGCTGCTCCATCGCAGCGTCCATAAGATACAGAATCGATGACATCGACAGGAACTTGCCCGTCGAGGATTTTTGTGACTCTTCGCAGCATATGGCGCACCTGTGGTCCCAGAAGCAATACATCGAAATTACCAAGTTCTGCTTCGATTTTTGTCTGGTCAACAGCCCAGATTTTATAGACCTTCCCTTGCGCCTTAGCGGCTTCTTCCATTTTACTGACAACGAGATTTGTCGACATTCCTGCACAACAAGCTAACATAATGTTCATAATAAACACCCTTTCTTTTTCTTAAGCTTCCACAATATTTTCTATTCCCAATTTATCGGTTACTTTTTTAAGCATTTTATAGATATGAATAAATTCTTCAGCATTCTTGGTAGTTTCAATAGCCATCGTCAGATGATCCTGCGCATGAACAAGAATAATATTAAGGACAATAGACTTGCCAGCGGCCTCCTGCTGGAGCATTTCAGTCTGGATACGATGAGCCTCGTACATGGCCTCCGATGCTTCTTTCATATTGGTTTCTGCTCCAACAAAATCAAATTCCTGAGCCGCTTCGATGGCCATAAGCGCCGATGATCGTGCATTGCCAGCACTCGTGATAAGCTGAAACGCAACGGCATAATTTTCTTCTTGCATATTCATTCCTCCAGTTCATTTTCTACCCCGGCAAGCAGCTGCTGCAATGCCGAATAGCTTTTTTTCTTGATAAGCTCTGTAATGCCTTCTTTATTTAGAAGAAACTTGGATGTTACACGATAGAATTTTTGCAGCTCTTTATCGGGTTGCTGTCCGATGGATATAAGAAATACAACCTGGACCTCCTTGTCATCCCACCATACAGGCTTTTTAAGAATGCCAACACAGACAAATGTATACCGGGTAAGGGCCTTGTAAGGATGCGGCATTGCTACACGATTACCAAACGCGGTACGGGCGAGTTTTTCACGCTTGAGAATAGCCGACAAAAAATCTTCCGGCAGCTCCTGATATTTTTTAATATGCCTGCACATAAAGTCAAGAATTTCTTCTCGCGAGCCTGGTGGAACCTCTGCTATAAATATTTCCGGACTGAAATAACGTTCGCATATACCGGATGGTCCTTGTGCAAGAGCTTTTTTCATGACCTTGATGTCCTGATCATCAAGGAAATATTTAATTTCCATAATTGGAACAGGAACCTTGGCAGCAATCGGTACCGTAGTAAATACATAATCAATGTCAGAAAAATCAACGTTGGCTACAGAATTGACATTTGATGTTCTGACTTCTTTAATCTGTTCTTTGAATTTTTCCTGATATTGATATGCCAGAAGCTTTGCACTGCCCTTACCAGAAGAGCAAACAAGCAAAATGTTTTTCTTTTCCCGCTTCCTGTTTTGGCGTTCCAGCGCTAATGCAAAGGAAAGAGCAATATAGCCGATTTCATCATCCTTAAGCAGCTTTTGATAACGATCAGCAATAATGCTGCTGGCCTGGCTTGCCATCGCATAAGCAAGGGCAAAACGTTCTTTGATATCCTTCAAAAGAGGATTGCGGAAATTCATGCCACATTGCACACGAACCTTAAGCGGTATGAGATGCTGGCAGAGTGCCATTCGAAGCTCAAGATCACTGCTAAAATCAAACTTGAAGGCTTCATATACAGACCTCAGCATTTGAATAACCATTTCACTTGTTTCATGATCAATTACGATGTTATCACTGCTTTCGTCACCCAGCGTGCGCTTCCCGGTTAAATGCAGCGCAGCATAGCGCACCTCCGACTCTGGAAAAGTAAGTTGAAATTTATCCTGAATTTTTCCAACGATGTCTTTGGCGATAGTATACTCTTCCTGTCCGTAGATTACGGTAAGCCATTCCTCTTCAAGCAGCACATAATGATCTGTTTCAATTCTTTTCACAGCAATAAACAAATGTACAATAAGACTTTGCATGGCTACGTCCGAAAGATGATAGCCGGATTTTTTCAGGCAGCTCAGCACACATTCAGTTATTACATCCATGCCGCTGCCCTGGATGATTTTTGTGAGCGAGTTCTGTGCAACATAGTTCGCGAGACAGAGACGCAGATTCACTTCTTTCCCCTCGATTTTGATACCATGCTTTGGCCTGCGAATGAGCTTAATCTGGTATCCCTGTAAAATGTCTTCGATTTCTTTGATGTCATTTGTCAAGGTACGTTTAGCAACATAAAGTGCTTCGCTCAAATCATCAATTCGTATATATTCCTTCCGATGGGACAAATATTCCAGAATATACTGAATTCTTTCTTTGTGCGACTGTGGAAGCCCAAGCTGCTCAAATTGCTGGCGGGATGTAAGGAAAAATCTATCCCAAAGGCTTTTGTCATAAACCTCAAGTCGGTAGCCCACACTAGCCTTGGACTTAACACCGGCTCCATGTGGTTTAATTTCCTTATCTAGCTCTTTTAAAAGGTTTCGTACCGTTTTGCTGCTCACGTGCAGCCTTTCGGCAAAACATTCTGCTGTCTGGTACTGGTCTGAAAGAGCTCTGATTAATACATACAGGCGATTGTCACTCATTTAGACCCTCCCCTTATCTTTTTCATAATTTATTATAGCAAATAAAAAAATGAAACTCCACGACGACTTTTTCCATTATAAAGGTGGAAAAACATGCGCACGTAATTCTATTCGCTCTATTTGTTAAATATTCCCAACTCTTTATCTGCACAAACTACATCTGTTATAAAAAATAAGATTAAAGGCTCATTTTGTTCATTAAACAAGCTAAAAATGATAAAAAAGGCTTTACTTTTTTTGAAATTATTGTAATATATAAGTTGAACTAAGTAATGATAATTGTACTAAATAATATTAATAATATGTATACTCAAACTGCCAGAGACTTCTACGCTTGTTTGTATAAATAATAAATCAATCAAATAAAGAAGGGTAATGCAAATGAGAAAAATTCTAGAAAACAACCGCATCTGTTTATATAGTATAAGGTTGTTGTTTTTCGTAGGGTTTTTATTTCTTTTTACAACAATTGGATATGCAGCACAGCAAAAATCGATTGGTGTTCTTCCCTTTAAAAATCTTTCAGGACAGCGTGGTCTGGAACAGCTTATAGCGAGCTCCCTCATGTCGGAATTATCAAAAAATCCAAAACTAAATGTGATTGATCGTGATGATTTAACAGCAATCCTTAATGAACAAGGCTTGAGCCGCATGGGTCTTCTAGCAAAAGACAATTCTGCTCAAATGGGTCGGATTAGCGGAATCAGTTATATTGTAACAGGAAGTATTTCTGATTCACGCATTACAGATCAGTCGAATGTTGCAGCAGATAAAACAAAAATCAACATAATGGTATTTTGGAAAGTTCTTGATACGACTTCGGGCAGTGTTGTTTTTGCCGATACGACAACTGGAAGTATCAATAAGGTACGTGCTAAAGATAAGAACGGTAAAAAAATATGGAAAGTAGCTTTCAGTGAATACACTAAATCGGCTAAAGATGTATCAAAAAAAATCAGCGATCTTTTAGATGAGAACTTAAATGAATCGCCTATTCCAGTACATATAGCAAGTATTGACGGCAATATCGTATATATTGATGCAGGAGCAAATAAGCAAGTGTTGCCTGGACAGGTTTTTACGGTCTATAAAGACGGTAAAGCTGTCTGTAATCCGGAGACAGGAGAAGTATTAGGCGTACAACATAAAATGGTTTGTCAAATCACAATAACCAGTGTAGAAAATAAAATGTCCTTAGGTACCGTTACAAGCGGTGAAATAGGAGATTTGAAAATAGGTGATCATGCAGCTAGCCAATAGGGGCTTAGTATTGTATGTAACGAAAATTTATTTACAAGGAGGTGCTAGATTAGAAAAAGGCTGGTGCAAAAATGATAATATGGCTCCGTGGCAAAAAGATCTCATGTATTTTATGTACGATTTTTTTTCTAGCACTAACCTCACAGGTTTATGCATTAGAATATATTGCAGAAGGAACCGGGCCAACTCGTAAAGCAGCAATACAGGATTCCTTTCGCAATGCATTGGAAAATGTTGCCGGCATGACAATTGACAGCAGCACACATGTTAACAACAACAGAGTGACACATGATCAGATTTATACGCATGCCAATGGTTTTATTAGAAGCTATAAAGTATTGCAGACACTCAATGATGGTGAGCAATATATGGTCAAGACAAGAGTAGTCATTGATATGGAACCCAATGCAAAACTCATGTCTGGCTTTGACAAGGCAAAAGCAATTCATGTTGGAATTAATGATCCTCGGATTGGTATTATTGTATTGAATCAGAATAATGCAATGAGAGCTTCTGATGTAGCTGTGGAAACTGCAATTGCTTCCGTATTGAATCAATCTGGGTTTTCTCATATTATCAATATGAACCAATTAAACCAAATAAAAAACAAACGCTTTAAAATTGCTGCGGCAAAGAGTGACTTTACTACCATTGGTGTTTTAGGAGCACAAGAACAATTAGACTATATCGTAACAGGAAGTATACGTTCAAATGATATTGATATTAAGCTTGATACGCAGGTGCCAATGAAAGCAACTGATGCTACGCTTACGATTAATACGACAAAGTGTGATACCGGTGAAACCATACAATTGGGTACATATCAGGCAACACATATCGATATCACAAAAAAAATAGCTGCTGATAATGCGAAATATACAACAGGAGAGAAAGCAGGACATGATATCGCAAATAAATTATTGACTTATGCAGCCAGTACTTCAAAAAATTATACGATATACGTTCATAACATAAAAGATCAAAATAGTCTTTCTTCATTAAAAGATTATTTGACCGATATCTCTGGTGTACAGGATGTTTATATTAGAGAATTTACGAATAATGCAGCTGTTATTGATCTTAGTTTTACAGGAGATAATCAAGCTCTTGCATCCTATATAATGGAAGATACAGAACAGTCTGCACAAATCATGAAAATAACCAACAGTACGATTGATTTAAATATGCAAAAATAATTTTATTTTAAAAAGGATGCGATTTTTTATGAAAAAACTATATATACTTTATATACTTTTATTTTCATTGCTATTATCTACTACTTGCTTCGCCTCGGAGATCAATTGGAATAGTAATACCATTACAGCAATTGGAATCGGTTCAGCGCCAGCTTCTATGACTGGAGGACAAGCGAATGCTCTTGCCCGGCGTGCTGCAGTTGTAGATGCATATCGTAGTTTAGTAGGTATTGTCTATGGTGTTGAACTCGAGAATCATACGACCGTTCAACAATTAGCTGTAAAAAAAGATACAATCAAAACAGCAATATCTGGTGCTATCAACAATGCTCGGATTACAGATGAAGAACAGCTTGACGATGGTAATTATCAGGTTACACTTTGTATGCCGATTTTTGGTCAAAGAAACAGTTTAGCCTCTGCACTTTGGCAGGATAACTCGCCATCCTTCCCAGGTCAAAGTAATCCGGTTGCTCCAACGGTAGCACCACCCGTTACTGAAGCAGCCCCTCTGCCAGTTGTCACAGCAGCAGCAGCAGCAGCAACTACTACATCATCATCAGCAACACCAGCTGGTACTATTACGGGCCTTGTAATTGACTGTCGCGGTCTTGGACTTGAACGAGCAATGGCTCCAAACATTCTCGATAACTCTGGCAGAACGATTTATAATTCTAAGAATGTAGATGCTAGTGCCATCATCAAGAATGGTTTGGCTAGTTATTCGAAGTCGGATACTCCATCCAATATTGATTATGCGGGCGCAAATCCTTTAATTATAAAAGCCGTTTCTTTAATTGATTTTAATAGAAATCCAGTTGTTTCTAAAGCAGATGGTGATAAAATATTAGCCTCAGATCAAAAATATGCTTTTTTGAAAAAGTGCGCAGTTGTGTTTATTGAATAACTTCACAAATAAAATGTTTTAAACTACAAGAAAAGCTATTGGCAATCGCCAATAGCTTGAGCTTGTTTTATCTCCAATATTCTAAAATGACTATCCTCAATCATCTTAGATAAAAGGCATTATTCAGTTTGATTCGTTTGAGGAAGTACATAGGTTGGTCGGATATAAATAAAGCCAAGCCGCTCTAGCATTCCAGTGATTCCACGAATAGAGTAGGTATAGTCATATTTGCGTTTGATATATTCAGCAATCAAATTGGCTGTCCATGGTAAACTAGTTGAAAGACCAACATCTGATGGCCTATTGTTTAAAATGACATTTTTCAATTCCCCAAGCTGCTTTTTCGTTAGTCTTGATGGGCGCCCGGGAATTAATTTGTCTGGAATTGTTGCAAGTCCCCCCTTTTTATAGGCTCTATGAATATTACAAACCGTGATATCTGTCAATCCGACGACTCTGGCGGCCTCTTTACAGGTTTTGCCCAAAAGAAATAAATAAAGAGCGTGATATCTTTTATAAACTCGCGGAGTTTTTTCTTTCTCCATAGCGAATTTAATAGCCGCTAATTCTTCCGGGGTTGCTCTTATTTTCATGGTCTTGTCATCCTTGTCTAATAAATTACCGCATCCGTGGTTAACTTAAATTATTATATCTGTTATTTATATCGGCAAATCCCACTAAAAACTTAACTCAATTTTTACATTTTGTCGATGAAGTGTATTGCCCTTAGTAAAAAATCAAGTAACCAAGTAGAAAAGTCTACTATCAGTATAAACTATTTTATTGCTTTTTGCTGAAAATAAGTTGAAGAAGTACTTCCAACAACTTCTGCAGCAATAAAAAAGTTTGCTGTTACACTGATTTTTATTTTTCTACTGCAATGATAAAGTCTTATTAAGTATCTTCGTAATTATTTTTTTAGCACTGTTTTTAATTAAAATCTATATTTGTTAGCAGGTATTTTTTTAAAAGAATCGAAATAGTATAGTATGAAACGAGGTGATATTTTATGGGGTCTCATCATTCTATACCCAAAGGACATGAGAAGTACGGTAAAAAATGCACATTTTTGCATAGCTTAACTCTTCTCAAAATACAAAGCATACCCGATCTTCACACCTTACCCGAAAGCGAAATATACAATATCTATTGCACAACTTACGAAAATTTCAAAACTGTTGTTAAAGAAAAAGAGTCTTCTTGTGAACATGTTCATGACGAAGAGAAATAATGTTTCTTATCCGTGCCTACTTACGTTGGCACGGATTTTTTTGTTCTTTCACATCCTCCATATTTTCCTTTTAACGAACAGTGCTTACTCAATCTTCGATGTTTTTCAGTTCATGCTCTTTTTGAAGAACTAATTTATCATATCTTTTAATTTTATAATCCAACCGATCGATCGTTTTTTTCATTGCTTCTTGTTTTTCAATCAATTTTCGCCGTTGTTCAATCAGCAATTCTTTCCTCGCTGCGATTGTCGCATCTCCCTGTTGAAAGAGTGCAACATACTCAATCAGTATTTCGATTGGCAGCCCTGCAGATCTCATACATTTGCTAAACTCAACCCATTTACAGTCTTCTTCCGTATAATCACGAATACCACTTTTATTGCGATTTACTTTCGGAACAAGTCCAATACGCTCATAATAACGAAGCGTGTCTTGAGAAACATTATATTTTATACTTACTTCAGAAATCAACATAAAAATCACCTCCTATTCTCTGTATAATTTATATATCTCACAAAACTTTTTT
>DCFY01000017.1 GCA_002315155.1 Megamonas sp. UBA1792 | reverse complement strand
AATATACTATAGTTTAAAGTTATGATAGAATGTAAGTAAGTATTTTGTGGGGTGAGTATATGGAATTTCGACAATTAGAGTATTTTCATACAATAAGTAAATTAGAAAATTTTACACGGACAGCTGAGGTACTGCATGTTTCGCAGCCTTCGGTGACAAAGGCAATCAAGGCACTTGAGTCTGAGCTAAAGCTGACGCTTATTGACAGAAGCCAAAAGCATGTCACACTAACTCCGGAAGGAAGAGCCTTTTTGCTTCACGCAGAAAAGATTCTTTGGGATATAGAGGAAGCAAGACAGGACATGATGCGTTTTCAGGCGAATGAACAGGGTACAGTTCACTTTGGGGTGCCGCCAATGGTAGAAGCATATCTTTTCCCGGACCTTTTTACCAAGTTTAAGAAGGCATATCCCAATATTAATCTTGATGTTAGGGAGTATACAGAGTCGGTAGAAGTAGGTAATAAGATTGAGTCAGGTGAGCTGGATCTGGGGATTATCCTTGGGGATAAGGAAACTACAGATTATTCAATCCTTATTATGAAGGATCAAATGAGTCTCTGCGTAAATCCGGACCATCGGCTTTTACAGAAGGAAAGCGTAGATTTTAGTGAGCTGAAAAATGAAAAATTTATTGTGCAGCAGCCGAATACATACCAATATAAAGGGCTCTATGCTCGCTGTGTGGAAAATGGTTTCACTCCGGATATTTTATTGTGTACATCACAACTCAAAACAATCAAACAGCTTGTGGCAAATAAGGTTGGTATATCTCTTTTGCCAGACTTTGTCACACGAACAGAGACGATTTTTAGACGTATTCCTATTACGCCGCCATTTTCTGTTTATATTTATCTGATATGGAGTCCGAATAAGTGTTTGTCACAGGCCGGAACGAATTTTGTTGAGTTTATGCGAAAGTACATTGAAAAAGGAGGCTTTTGAGCCGTTTTTCAATAGTGATACAGACGGAAAAAGGGGGATGCCGAGTGGAACTGGCTATTATAGGAACGGGTGGAATTGTAAAGGAAGCACTTAAAGCGTTGGAGAAGGTACCCATGGTTCATTGTTTGGCGATTTATGGCAGGGAACATAGCAGGGACAAAGCAGAAGATCTTGCGGCAAAACATGATATTTCACTAGTTTATACAGATTATGAGGAACTTTTGCAGAATGAGAAGATTGAGTTTGTTTATATAGGTCTTGTGAATAGTGCACATTATAGCTATGCGAAACAGGCACTTCTGGCAGACAAGAATGTAATTGTGGAAAAACCACTGACTTCGACGTATGCAGAAGCTGTTGAACTTGCACAGCTGGCACAGGAAAGAAAGCTGTTTTTCTTTGAAGCAGTGACACTCCTGCATATGCCTAATTTTGAATTGATCAAAGAATCGCTGGCAGCATTGGGAAAGATTCGTCTTGTTCAGTGCAATTACTCTCAGTATTCAAGTCGTTATGATAAGTACAAAGAAGGTATTGTTTTGCCGGCATTTGCTCCGCAGCTTTCAGGTGGAGCTTTGTATGATATTAACATCTACAATTTGAATTTTGTTGTAGGTCTTTTTGGTCGTCCGTTTAATGTGAGTTATATTGCAAATATGGGATTTAATGGTATTGATACATCAGGAACAGCCATCATGCGTTATGATGATTTCTTTGCTGTATGTACAGGAGCAAAGGATTCGGCGAGCCCCGGCTTTTTACTGATTCAGGGAGAAGACGGATATATCCGTGTTGATGGCGCATCGAATATGTTGCAATCGGTTGAGATTGGAACAGGAGATACCATTGTGGAAAAGAATATTAATTTGTATATACATCGTATGGTTCATGAGTTTATTGCATTTAATCAGATGTACGAGAAAAATGATAAAAATGCGATGACCTCATATATGCAGATATCTTTGAATGTTATTTATACAGCCGAACAAGCACGTAAGGCTGCGGGGATTCGTTTTGCTGCCGACAAGATATAAGCGCAAAATGATAAAAAGCTTTTGCAAAGCCGATTTTATTATCGGCATAAGCAAAAGCTTTTTTTGTGCAGTATTACATTTTGTTTTTTAGATCACTGAAAAAGGAATCTGTCATGCGGCTAAAGACACCATAAGGGTCATCGGAGTTGTCACGAACGCGTTCTTCTTCACGAGAAAAAATTACTTTGTTCGTTTTAGCGTTAATAACATCAAAACGCAGACGGACGATTGCTGTAGTTACCGTTGCATCCGGTACATAGACTGGAATCGTATAGGTGTGTGTGATGTCGCGTGTTCTTCCGTCGGAATCCGTGTAATGGTCAGTTGCTGTTTGATTTTCCCATGTTGTATGTGCTGGGACAATATATGAACCGATTTTGTAAGATAGCAGATGAGTTTCTATGTAGATGTCAACAAAATGAGACAAGTTTTCAGTGAAAAGCATAGCTGCTTTTTCTGGATCGGTTTTTTTTAAGGTATCAAGATCGATGGATTGTTCCAAAGATATTTTTCGATTGAGTTGTTCAGATGAGAGTACTGTATAGGCTGGTTTCACCGCTTTTTTCATATATTCATCGGTAAGGTTACGAGTAATAATATCATTGGATAAGTCTGCCTGACTAAGATCAATATCATAGATAAGAGCCGTGCGAATAGTCTTGAAATTATAATCGGTATCACTCCAATCCGTTTTTTCTGCAGATACGATTGGCATAGCAAAAAGAAATAAAACAATAATGAATA
>DCFY01000070.1:3110-4013 GCA_002315155.1 Megamonas sp. UBA1792 | reverse complement strand
CCGTATTGTGTGCCAAAAGTTTCTGTAAAAAAAAGCACTGATATAGCCGTAGCAAGTGCAACCCGAACTGCTGTAATGAATTTTGGCAGTGATGCCGGCCAAAGAACTTCGACAAAGATTTCACGAAACGATGCCCCAAGTGAGTAAAGCGGATAGTATGTCTCCTTTGGGATTGAACGGATACCATCACGTACAGCAATGATCACTTGAAATACAATAATCAAAAATATCATGAGGACTTTCGCCATCTCACCCACACCACAGAGCAGCATAAGAATTGGCAGCAATGCAATCTTCGGAATCGGATAGGTAAGATAAACCAATGGTGCCAGTAAACGATCTGCTCGCGAAAAATATCCCATGATCACACCAAGCGGCAGCCCAACAGCTACAGCCAGAATCAGTCCGCTTGCAATGCGCCATAGACTATAAGCTCCGTGTATCGCAATATATTTTACAAAAACATCCGCAAGATTTTCACCAACAAGGAAAGGTGAAGGTATGATGGGGCGGCTTACAATCGTTGCTGTAATCCACCATATAGTAAATAGTACAACAACCGCCGCTGCGTACCAAAGCGTTGTACATCTTCTCATTATTTTCCCCAATCTTTTTTGATAAGATTTCGCAGTTTAAGCCCCATAGCAAAGAACTCAGTCTGCTGCCGAATATCCTTGCCGCCAAAAAGGGGATTATCAATAACCTTGCTAATCCGCCCCGGCTTTGTTGATAAAATCACAATCTTCTGCCCCAGATAAATTGCTTCCTCAACATAGTGCGTGACAATAATTGTTGATACCTCATATTTCTGCCAAAGCAGCAAAAATACATCCTGCATCTCTTCCCGTGTAATTGCATCAAGTGCTGAAAATGGTTCATCCATAAGCAGTACATCCGGCTGCA
>DCFY01000070.1:0-2727 GCA_002315155.1 Megamonas sp. UBA1792 | reverse complement strand
GCTGCTGAATCCTTAATTTTTACACCAAGACAAATATTATCATCAACATTTTTCCATGGCAAAAGTCCGTAATTTTGTGGTATAAAACCAATTTTTTGCTCTGCTGGCTTTACTGGCCTTCCATCAATACGCACATCGCCTTCATATTCTTGAATGATCCCAGCCATAACCTTTAGTAGTGTTGACTTGCCACATCCTGACGGGCCTATGACTGCACAGGTCCCGCCTGTAGGAATTTCCAGACTTATATGTTCCAGAGCCGTATAAACCTCATGCTCTGACTGATACTTTGCTGTCAGGTTTTTAATCTCTATCATTTATCAAGGATGTCTGCAACAATATCCTTATAAGAATATGTCTGTTTTACAAGTTGTTTCTGATTAAGCCATGTAATGCAGTCAATTACATCCTTTTCTTTTGGCAATGCTGCTTCATGATACGTTGGCAGCATCATTGCCTCCTTTGCTGCTGGTGGGAAACCACCCTTGTCCATAACAATATCAATATATTCACTGCGCTCCGCATGATTAAGATATTGCACTGCCTTATTATAAGCTCTGTACATTGCCTGAACTTCAGCCTTTTTACTGTCAAGTGCCGTTGCCGTAAACAAAACAACACCGGGGTTAATACCTAATTGATCTGAACTGTCGATAAGCTTACAACCATTATGGATGGCTATACTTGCCATCGGTTCTGGCAGCGTTGCTGCAGCAAGCTTGCCATTCTGCAACATTTCAAGACGTGTCGGAATCTGTGGAATGACGACCTTATTAATGCTGTCGCTCGTCAACTGCTTCGATACAAGTATCTGATCGGTTACATATTCAATAATTGTATTTTTGGAAACAGCAACATCCTTACCCACAAGTTCTTTCGTACTTGCAGCCACTTCATCCTTACCTGCAATAAGCTTATAACTGCCATCAGTAAATGATGTAACCTTCACATCAAAACCACCCGCTTTTGCAAAAGCAACTGCCAGCATATCCGACACAGCACCATCAAGATTACCACTCTGAAGGGCCGAGTCACGATCCATCGCACTCTTAAACTGTTGGATATTGACCGTAATACCCTCTTCAGCAAAAAATCCTTTTTCCTGTGCAATAATGAACGGCAACGAATCCGTATCCGGCATTAGCCCGATTGTAATTTCCTTCATTTCTTTATTTTGTGCCTGTTGCCCACCGCAGCCAACTGTAATGGCAAGTACTATCATTACAAATATTATTATAATCTTTTTCACCGTTTGTCCACTCCTACCCTAGTATTTGTACAAAATTTCACTTAATCAATAAGATGCTTCACCGCCCTATTTTGTAAAAAAACTCTTTAAGAGATCAACACCCTGACCAGCATAGTAAAGAGCCTTATCGATAATATCCTCATGTTCGGCATAGGCCGACTCTGCCGCTGTCGTGACCTTACTCACCTGTTGACGCATCTGATCGACATCACTAATCTTACTATTCACTTCGTCAAGCATAGACTGCGCTTCATTAACTGAATTTTTGATTGAGTCTGCATCTATTGCAGCTGATTGCTGATCCTCTGCTGACTTCGCACTTTCCTGCTGACGTTCTTTTTCCTTACCCGTCACTTTGTTCCATAGTTTTGTCACACCGGAAACATTCGCATCGTCCCTTGCCATTTGCTCATTTTTTCCGGCAGAACGATCCACCCTGGCTTGTACTTCACGCTGTTTTTCTTCAAGCTCACGCTTTTCCTTTTCCAGTCGCAACCGCTCAGCAACAAGATTATCCTGCTGTTTTTGCATATCCTTTTCTTTTTGCTGCATTTGCTGGGTTTGACGTGCACGATCATTTTCAGCAAGTTGCTGCTTATCACTCTGATAGCCTGCGAGCAAAAAGCCACAGAAAAGCGCAACAAGAAAACCGCCCCCCATATACAGTGCGCGTTTTTTTCCTGGACTCATCTTCTTCTTTTTTGGTTTTTCCACCGTCAAAGGTTCCAATTCCCGAACACTATTTTCGTTATGATGTGCCTGCTGTACTACATCTTCATCAACACGCGGCAGCAACTGTGTTTCTTCTAACGAATCAGGTGCAGTATTTCCGATTCCTCGTTCTGCTGTCATTTGATTCAAAGGCAGTGCGTTTTTCTGAGGACTTTCCGTTCCTTTTATATATTGCGTTTCTTCTAAATCTTTTTTTTCCATTTACTTTTCATCCTTACCAAGCATCGCCGCATGTTCCTTTTGCATCGTCTCACAAAGACGGCGCAATGTCCAAAACCTATTAAATGGCGTAACCATTGCTTTAAATTTTATATGATTAATGTCCGCTTCTCTAAAAGCCTTTAATATCGTATCAAGACGCTGCCGTCTGACATTATGCAGCACCATAACCTCATGTGGAAACACAAAATCATCTTCATCTTCAGGCTTCACTTCGTTGAAACCTGTCATTCCAACAAGATAGCCTACTTTTTGCCTATACATATCATCGGATAAACTCCTGCTGGAAATCTTCAGCCCGTCTAACGTCTGTTTAATCTTTTGTAATTTATCCTCATCTGTAAAATGATAAAGAAGGACCTTCTCTTCTGCTTTTTTCATGTATGCTTTTTCACCCCATACGTATCATTATAATGCATCTGCTTTATAAGCACAATAATATGCAATCACACAAAATATGAAACATCAACGAATTAATCCGCTTGTTAAAAGATAGATAACAAGCTGATCTACTTCTACATTTTCTG
>DCFY01000088.1:1693-3640 GCA_002315155.1 Megamonas sp. UBA1792 | reverse complement strand
GAGATCATCGCGCTGCTTTTCCAGTGCCTGTGTACCATAGGCAGATTTATCTACAGTAGCACGCTTTGATTCCACAACAGCAGGCGTTTCACCACTTACCTGATTGTCAAGTGCATCAAAAGCGGACTTACTCGTCATATATTCCTGCTGAATCGTATCAAGTGTATCCTGTGAAATCGCCCCAATCGAGAAAAGATACTGATTGCGTTCATATTTCATACGCTGCAGTTCATATGCATTCTTTGTCTTGATATAGTCTGCATTATATGTGGACTCAGCTTCAACGGCATCGGCAGCAGCAACACGTGTTGCTGCATTATTCTGCCGAATTGACAGTTCAAGATCCATTGTATCCTGAACAAGCAATACATCCCCGGCTTTTACCTTATCGCCCAGTTTTACGTTCACTGCCATGATTCGCCCCGTATACTTCGGTGCAATCGCAATATTCGCATCCGCTACGGTCTGTCCGAACAACGAAATATGACGCATCATATCATTGCGAACCACCGTATAGGTTTCTACGACAGGATTGCCTTTGGCAATCTTTGCCTTCTTGCCGTTCCCCTGCTGCAAAAAATAAAAATACGTAATAATAACCAGTAACAAACAGCAGATACCTCCGGCAATATACATTTCCCGACGGCTCATATTCGAGAGCGTGTGTCTCATTGTTTCCCCATCCTTTTTCAAAATAATTGTCTCGATTCCATTCCTATTCCTACTATAAGGTTTAACGACAAATCATGGCAAAAGTATGTCATTTCTCTTTTCTTGCCAAAAATATGCACACTTCAATAGTTTTTTGTTTTTGTTTTATCTTTTCACTATGACTTTATTTTATAAAATCCTCTTTCAGCTTTTTCTGCTCCTTTCTTCTATTCATTTGACCCTCCCTCTAAATACAGTTATAATACGCTATAAGCTATACTATTCTTTTATTTAGGAAAGGAACTATTTTTATGACCATTAAACTTATTGCCCTTGATATGGATGGCACTACACTTAATGCAGAACACAAGGTAACCGCTGCCAATAAAGAAGCAATTAAAGCTGCACTCAGCAAAAACGTAGAGGTCGTTATTTCAACCGGCCGTTCCAATACAGAACTATTTCCTATTCTAAAGCAGTTCTCTGAAATCCGCTACTTTATTTGTGGCAACGGTTCAAAAATTTATGATAAAACACTTGATAAGAATGTTTTCGAGGACTTACTTCCTTTTTCTTCTGCCACAAATCTTATGAATACCATTAATAATTTTCTGGTCGCACCTGAAATCTATGCTAACAACCACATTTACACTGATAAATATTTTTATGACCATATCACTGATTTCACATCAGAGCCGCATTTAATCTCGCTTATTCAGCATAGTCGCACTCCGCTGCAGGACCTTTCTGCTTTTTTGCAGGAATGGCAGAAACCAATTGAAAAAATCAATATGTTCTACAATGATGAAAATGAACGAAATCGGCTTTTTGCTGTTTTAAGCAAAATGGATGTTGCCCTTACTGGTTCACTAGAACATAATCTTGAGATCAATAGCCTGACAGCCAGTAAAGGGAATGCTCTGCATCATCTCTGCCAATCGCTCCACATAGAACGCAGGGATGTTATGGCCATTGGTGACGGCAACAACGACATCTCAATGCTTCGCTACGCCGGCTGTTCTGTCGCTATGGGCAATGCAATTCCAGATGCCACAAATGCTGCTCGTTTCACAACACTTACAAATGCAGAAAGCGGTGTTGCCGCTGCTATCAACGAACATGTACTTTAAAAAATCATTCATTATAAAAGGGGATTTTTCTTTGAAATACCTCACTTCTATTCTTATTCTATTTTTTACAATTCTTTTATTTTCTTCTGCTGGCGAAGCCGCATGGGATAATGCCTCCATTCCACTTACACATTATCCCCAAACTGCACCGGCCTCAGCTGCACCA
>DCFY01000088.1:0-1449 GCA_002315155.1 Megamonas sp. UBA1792 | reverse complement strand
CCGAGCCGCTCTATACGAGCTATACAAAGCCACGGATGAATGCCCCCGTTCCGGAAGCAACCTATAACGTTGGTAATGGTACAGTTCTTCTCTATCCTGCTTATAGCTGGATTCCTTTGAACGGCGCTGCCAGCTATGAGGTAGAAATTCTTGATAAGACACCAGAAAACCCGAATAATGCTTTTCCTTCTCAGCATCGCATCGCGACACTCACCACAAATATCTGTGAAGTTTATGATAATGCTCCCCGTTTTGGCAGCCAGCCATTCTATTGGCGAGTACGTGCCCTTGATAAAAATGGGCAGTCCATCGGTGTCTATTCTGCAGTAAAGTCCATACGTACAGATCCTGCCGATAATTGGACGGTTGGTGTCTTCGGCGACAGCATCAGCCATGGTGGCGGTCATATCTCCTATGGACCGGAAGACTGGGACTTCAGCTATCTTCACTATCTCAAATTTCCCACGATTAATCTTTCCCAGAGCGGCAATACGAGCAGTGACCTTGTCAACCGTTTCGAGCGGGATGTTCTGCCCTTCCATCCAGACTATATTATCATTATGGGTGGCACCAATAGTTTGCGTGGCGGCACTTCGGCAGAGTCTGTAATCAACGATCTCAAAACTATCAAAAACAAATGTCTGGCGCATCATATTAAACCAATCTTTTTGACGCTGCTTCCAATTAATCCCGACAATATCAAGCGGGCTTTTGGTGAAGAAACGGCACCCGACTGGCAATTACAATTATCTCTTGTCAACGACTACATCCGCTCCGAAGTCCACATTGATGTTGCAGCTGCTTTCAACTACCCTGATAATGTCCTCCCAACAGAACTTGCACTTGATGGACTTCATCCTGATGCAAGTGCAAAAAAAATCATTGGGGAAGTCATTAATACCGCCTGGCTTAAAACAATTACAGAGGCCGATTTACAACAATAAGAAAAAATTTATTACGAATAATCAATTGTATTTATTTCTATCACGTATTACAATAAACCTAGTAACAATTTCAAAATTAAATTATTTGTAATCTGAAAGGTGGTTATATTATGCAATCTCTCGAAATTAAAAAAGGGGTATATTGGGTAGGTGCCATTGACTGGTCTATGCGCAGTTTTCATGGTTATCAAACCGGACGTGGCTCTACTTACAATGCCTACCTTATCATTGATGATAAAATAGCGCTCATCGACACTGTGAAGGAAGAATTTGCCGATGAACTTCTCCAACGCATCGCTTCTATCATCGACCCGTCAAAGATCGACTATATCATTTCCAACCACGTCGAACGCGACCATTCCGGCTCGATTCCTTTCATGATGCAGCATTGTCCCAATGCGACCATTATCACAAGTCTGCCAAATGGTCTCAAGGGCCTCAAATCTTATTTTGGTGAATACCTCTATAAAGGCGTCAAGGCTGGCGACACACTAAACCTTGGCCA
>DCFY01000137.1 GCA_002315155.1 Megamonas sp. UBA1792 | reverse complement strand
TGCTGGTTACGATATTGAGGCGGCTTTAGAATGTGTATTGCTACCTCATCAAGTAACACTTGTAGAGACAGGGCTTAAGGTATATATGCAGCCAGATGAATATCTTGGAATCCATGTGCGGTCGGGATTTTCAATAAAGAAGCAGGTGACCTGTATTAATAATCAAGGTATCATTGATGCAGATTATTATAATAATCGGGAAAATGAGGGGCATATCATGTTGGCACTTGTTAATCATAGCGATGAAAAGGTTGCTGTATCGAAAGGTATGCGGATTGCGCAGGGTATTTTTTATCGTTATCTTATAGTTGATGGAGACAAGGTTGGTCAGGGACAGATGCGTCATGGCGGAATAGGATCGACGGGGGAATGAATATGGAAGACTTGGATTTGTTTTCAGCATCACAAAATCATATGAGAGCAAGCAGCGACTATGCACCATTGGCACAACGCATGCGCCCAATGAATTTTGACGAGTTTGTTGGACAAGAGGAAGCTGTTGGAACAGGTCATTATCTGCGCAAAATGATTGAAAGTGATCAAATACCCTCGTTGATTCTCTATGGGCCGCCGGGAACAGGCAAAACGACGCTCGCACAAATGATTGCTAATGTCACGCACAGTAACTTCAATAAAATGAATGCAGTATCTTCAGGTATTGCCGATATAAGGAAGATTGTTGAGGCGGCAGCGGAACAACGAAAGTTCTATCAAAAACGAACCATTGTATTTATTGATGAAATACATCGTTTTAATAAGAGTCAGCAAGATGTACTTCTTCCATATGTAGAAGATGGACGCCTTATCCTTATTGGAGCGACGACAGAAAACCCCTATTTTGAGGTCAATCATGCACTTCTTTCGCGCGTACGTATCGTGAAATTAGTGCTTTTGACAGATGAACAGATCATAAAGATTTGCCAGCAGGCTTTAAAGGACAGTGAACGAGGACTGGGGCATTATAAGTTTAGTTGTGATGTTGATGTGTTGCGGTCTATTGCACAGATTGCTAGTGGTGATGCACGCATGGCACTGAATCTTTTAGAGCAGGCTGGTGCAATGGTACCGGAAATTGGTGGAGCAATTACAGTAGACTCATTGCAGCAAATCGTTGGCGATCGTCTACAGAGCTATGACAAAAAAGGTGATAATCACTATGATACGGTATCAGCTTTCATCAAAAGTATGCGTGGCAGTGATCCGGATGCGGCAATTCATTATCTTGCACGCATGATTGAGGCGGGAGAAGATACAAATTTTATCGCTCGACGAGTAGCGATTTGTGCGGCCGAGGATGTTGGTAATGCTGACTCGCAGGCACTTGTCGTTGCGATGGCAGCTGTACAGGCCGTTCAGTTTATAGGTATGCCGGAGGCACGTATACCGCTGGCTGAGGCAGTGACGTATGTTGCCTCAGCACCAAAGAGCAATGCAGCTTACATGGCAATTGACAAGGCATTGGCAGATGTGCGCAGCAAAAACTGCGGGGCAATCCCAGTGCATCTGCGTGATGCGCATTATAAAGGTGCGGCAAAGCTTGGGCATGGTACGGAGTATGTTTATCCGCACAGCTATCCAGAAAATTTTACAGAGCAGGAATATTTGCCGAGGGAGATGCAGGGCACTAAATATTATTTTCCATCGGATAATGGATGTGAGAAGAAAATCAAAGAGTACCTAAATAAATGTTGGAAGAAAAAAATTAAGTAAAGCTTTTTATAAAAGAAAGCATGTGAAAATATTTTGACAGATCAGTATATATTTGTTATATTTATATGCAAGAAATCCGATTAAAAAAGTCGGAAATAGAGAAACTTGAACGAGGCGATTCTTGTGAAATTATCAACGAAGGGCAGATATGGTGTGACGGCTCTTTATGAGCTGGCACTTCATTATGGTGAGGGTGCTGTTTCGCTCAAAAGCATTGCGACAAACCAGGGAATCTCTGAGCATTATCTTGAGCAGCTTATCTGCACTTTGCGCAATGCTGGATTTGTGACGAGTATGCGCGGTGCACAGGGCGGCTATCTGCTGGCAAAAGATCCGGCAACAATAACAATTGGTGATGTCATCACAGTTATGGAAGGACCAATTGCACTTGTTGATTGTTTGCTTGCGGATGTTGAAGCGGATAACCAGTGCTGTGAAAAAGCTGGGAAATGTGTGACACGTGGTGTCTGGGCAAAAGTTTGTGATAGCATCAGCACTGTGCTGGATTCGATAACGTTAGCAGATCTTTGCAAGGATAGTAAAAGCAAGCATAATTAGTTAATAAAGGAAAGAGCGTATATATGATATGAGACATATTTATTTTGATCATGCAGCGACAACAGCAACTGATCCGAAGATTGCAAAGGTTATGCTTGAGTATATGACAAGCGAATTCGGCAATCCGTCGAGCATTCATTATTTTGGTCGGAAAACACGCCGGGCAGTAGCCGAAAGCAGAGAAAATGTTGCGGCTCTCATTGGAGCGGAGCCAGAAGAAGTTTTTTTTACGAGTGGTGGAAGTGAGAGCGATAATTTCGCACTTAAAGGCATTGCTTTTGCTAATAAAGGGCAAGGCAACCATATTATTACGACGAGCATTGAGCATCATGCAGTTCTCCATACATGTGAATGGCTTGAAAAAAAAGGTTTTAAGGTGACGTATCTTCCAGTTGATGCTGATGGAAAGGTAGATATTGCGGCAATAAAAGCAGCTGTTACGGATAAGACAATTTTGATTAGTGTAATGTTTGCTAATAATGAAGTTGGCACAATCGAACCGATTGCGGAAATTGGTGCATTTGCACGTCAGGCAGGCATATATTTTCATACAGATGCTGTCCAGGCAGTAGGCCATACGGAGATCAATGTGAAAAAATTAAATATTGATCTTCTGTCGCTTTCTGGTCACAAGCTCTACGGACCGAAAGGCATGGGTGCGCTCTATATAAGGCGTGGTGTCAAAATTGAACCTGTACAGCATGGCGGAGTACAGGAACGTGGTATGAGGGCCGGTACGGAGAACGTGCCTGGTATTGTTGGGCTTGGGCTGGCAGCGAGAAAAGCAATGGCGGAACTTGTTGAGGAAAACAATCGGCTTACAAGGCTTCGCGATAAGCTTATTTATGCGATTGAAGCAGAGATTCCTGCTGTAAAGCTAAATGGTCACAGACAGGATCGTTTACCGGGGAATGTGAACTTTAGCTTTAGTGGTATTGATGGTGAACCATTGCTGCTCAATCTCGATATGCAGGGGATTGCAGCATCAAGCGGTAGTGCATGTATGGCGGGGTCAGTGGAGCCCTCACATGTCCTTTTAGCGATGGGGCTTGCCCCAGAGCTGGCACAGTCGTCGTTGCGCTTAACGCTAGGGCGGGAGAATACAGATGATAATATCGATACATTACTTGAAATATTGCCGAAAATCGTAAAAAAAATTCGTAGTTTGAAAAACAACTGTTAAGATTCAAGAAAATATAGTATGCTGTTTTTTTAGAAATTAAACTAGTATAAAAAAGTAAGGATGAATAAAATGGGGGCTAAACCAAAAGTGGTGGTGGCTATGAGCGGAGGCGTGGACAGCTCTTTGGCTGCTGCTCTTCTTGTAAGTGAAGGTTACGATGTAATCGGTGTAACAATGCGCCTGTCGGATGATAGCCGTGATTATAATGAATGTGATGACCGTGGCTGTTGTTCGATGAAGTCTGTCGATGATGCACGCCGCGTTGCTGAGATTATAGGGATACCACATTATGTGATGAATTTTCGCGAGATGTTTCAAAAGACGGTCATTGACTATTTTCTTGCAGAGTATAGGCAGGGCAGGACCCCAAATCCATGTATTGCCTGTAATCGTTACGTGAAATTTGAAGGGCTTTTGCAGCGATGCCGTGAAATTGGTGCAGAATATGTGGCAACAGGTCATTATGCAAAAATTGAACAGGATGAAATGACGGGGCGTTACCTTCTTCGTAAGGGGATTGATGTCCTTAAGGATCAGTCGTATGCGCTTTATCATCTAAATCAGCATTCTTTGCAGCATTTCCTGATGCCGCTTGGAAAATATACAAAAGTTGAAACGCGTAAAATGGCAGAAAAATTGGATTTGCCAGTTGCACATAAGCCAGACAGTCAGGAAATTTGTTTTGTACCGAATGACGATTACAAGGCGTATCTTGGAGAAAAAATACCGCAGGCGCTGACTCCCGGTGATATCGTTGATGTCCATGGCAAGGTGCTTGGTCATCATGATGGTGTACCCCTCTATACAGTAGGCCAACGCCGTGGTCTTGGCATTGCTGCTAAGACACCGCTTTATGTAGCAGAACTTGATATGAAGCATCATCGTGTAATTGTTGGGGAGAATAAGGACGTGTTTTCGCATGGGCTTATTGCTAATGATATGAACTGGATTACTATTGATGAACTTGCAGATACAATGAAGGTATCTGCGAAGATTCGCTATGGTAATCGTGAAGGTAAGGCCACTATTGAACCGATGCCCAATGGCAAGGTACGTGTTCTTTTCGATGAACCCCAGCGTGCCGTGACACCGGGTCAGTCCGTTGTGTTTTACGATGATGACAAAGTCGTTGGCGGTGGCATCATTATGAAGTCAACTGCCGGTAGTAAGTAATCTGATTTTATGGGTGTAATTGTATAATCATATGGAAGTAAGCTGGAACAAGTTCTTAGATGCAGTTGACTTGTACTGGCTTGCTTTTGTTTTGATGATACCTTTAATTTAAAATATTGCAATATATGAAATTGCTTTTGATTTTGTTTATAGAAAGAGCGAAAGCAGGTGTTGATTTGGGTGATTTAATAACTAAATCAGTTGAATTCATAAGATTAACCCTTTTACATATAAAATACATGACTATGCAAATGAAAACTAAACAATCGGAGTAAAAGAAAAGCCTGCTATTATTTAGCAGACTGTCTCTTTTTGAGATATTCAGTTATTAGTTCTTCAAAAATTTTATTTACTCTGATGTTTTGTTTCTCTGCTTCTATCTTTAATTGGCGAATAAGTTCTGGATTGAGCGTTACAGTAAATCTTTTTTCTGACATACACAGCCTCCATAATTCATTTT
>DCFY01000151.1 GCA_002315155.1 Megamonas sp. UBA1792 | reverse complement strand
CCAGACGAATACAAGCCTCACGCACCGGCGTTCGGCTTGTTTTCAGCTCATTGGCAATTTCCTGCTCCGAAAGTGCCGTTCCTGGAACGAGATTCATGCTCAGCAAATTGCTGTGCAAGACCCGCAGTGCATATTCTCGTATCGTTTCTCCTGCTTCTTTCTCTGAAACATCCAACTTCATCGTTTATCTCCTATAAGTATATTATTCTATTACACATCCAAGTTATTTATACTTTAGCACAGAATTTTTTTCTTGTACAGACGACAACATCCTGCAAGCAGCAAAATCAATACAGGCTATAAATCGTTGATCCAAATGATTCATAGCGATTTAAAACGATGGCCTTATGACTTCTCCTGACAGCCTTTCAATAAAAACAGGTTACCACTTTTCTTTCATGGCAACCTGTGTCCTCTTATGCTTTCAATATTCCACTTTGTTCTACTGCCCTGACAGCTTCCTGCAGTACAGCCTTATCTTGTACAAGAGCCATTCGCACGTAACCTTCACCTGAAGGGCCAAAAGCACTGCCTGGTGTCACTAGTACCCCTGAACGATCGAGCAGCTCCATCGTAAACTTTTCCGAGCTCTTATAATGTTCTGGTATTGCAGCCCAGACAAACATCGTTGACTCCGGCCGCTCAATCCTCCAGCCAATTGAGGAAAATCCATCACATAATGTATTTCGCCGTATCTCATAGGCTTTTCTTGTTTTTTTTACACACTCCTGATTACCTGTAATCGCCGCAATTGCTGCCTGCTGTATTGGCAGAAACATTCCATAATCCATATTGGACTTAAGTGTCTTAAGCTGCGAGACAACATCCTTATTACCAATACAAAAGCCGATACGTGCTCCTGCAAGTCCATAGGTTTTCGACAAGGAATTAAACTCAACCCCGACCTCACATGCCCCTGCATACGCCAGAAAGCTGCCACACGATTTGCCGTCAAAGACAAGATCACTATAAGCGTTATCATGCAGCACAATGATGTCGTATTTCTTTGCAAAAGCAATAAGTTCGTAATAAAAGTGATCCGGTGCCATAACCGTCGTTGGATTATTCGGATATGACACAATCATCAATTTTGCCCGCCGTGCAACCGCTTCCGGTATATCTGCTAAACGAATCACATAATTATTTTCTTTTTTTTGTGGCATATAGTAGAGCTCGGCTCCGGCAATGCGTGGTCCATCGGCAAATACCGGATAACAGGGATCTGGCACAAGGACAATATCACCCTTGTCAACAATAGACAAGGCAATATGTGCAAGCCCTTCCTGCGAGCCCAGCAATGAGCAGACCTCTGTCGCCGGATCAATATCAACATCATAGCGATTCTGATACCATGTGCTCACAGCGGCCAATAGTTCCTGCTGATCATTTATTGCATAGACATAGTTTGCAGGTTCTGCTGCTGCTGCGCAAAGTGCCTTCCTTATATGCTCTGCCGGTGGGATGTTGGGTGCACCAACACTAAGATCGATGACCTGTGCTCCGCTCCTGACTTTTTCCTGCTTCATATTAAAAAGCTTTGCAAAAATCCCTTCCCCAAAAAGCTCCATGCGCTTTGCAAACTGCATACTAAATCCCCCTTATTTTATCTTTCTATAAATTTCATTCGAGCAAAGAAAAGTTTTTCCTGCTAAAAATGAAACGCCGCTTAACAACCGGACTTGCCAATATATGGATTTTCCTGATGAAGCCTTGTTTTAAAACTTATTTCCGACTTATGACATTTGCAATTGTAGCAAATTCTTCAAGTGACAGGGTTTCACCTCGACGAATACCATCGATATTGGCGCTTTCAAGCACCTGTTTTACCGTATCCTTTTCTACCCCCATTGTTTTCAATGCATTATTAAGTGTCTTACGGCGCTGACTAAAAGCCGCTTTGACGACACGAAAAAACATTTTTTCATCAATCGCCTTAACAGGTGGTTCCTTACGCACCTCACAACAAATAACCACAGAGTTCACTTCCGGTGCTGGTATAAAAGACCGTGGTGGAACATCAAGTACGATACACGGCTTTGTATAATATTGCACAGCAACAGACAATGCACCATAATCTTTTGTTCCTGGTGAAGCCACCATACGCTCTGCAACTTCTTTCTGTACCATCGTAACAAGACGTGATATTGGCAGACGCTGTTCAAGAAGTGC
The DNA here is from genome assembly GCA_002315155.1 of Megamonas sp. UBA1792. The sequence continues at coordinate 661 of DCFY01000151.1, read as the reverse complement.
CATAATAATCGGTGTTGTGATATAGTAGGGCAGATTTGCCGCTACCTTATACGGCCCCGCACCCATAAGGGAAGGAATATCGGTCTTGAGGATATCCCCCTGGACGACACGCACGTTATCATAGCCCTCAAGTGTCTTTGCCAAAACAGCTGGCAGTTTCCGATCAAGTTCGACTGCCGTCACTTCGGCCTGCGCCTCCGCCAGCCCTTGTGTAAGTGTCCCGATTCCCGGACCGATCTCAAGCACCAGATCTCCCGGCTCTATCCCTACAGCATCAACGATGCCCTGAACGATGCCCTCATCGATAAGGAAGTTTTGCCCGAGCCTCTTGCTCATATGAATATTAAACGACCTCAATATATGCATTGTAACGTCACGATTAGCAATTGTTGGCTGAATCATTCTTTATCTCCTTTATTTTGTTCATTATCAAGCGCATCAACAGCGGCTTCAAACTCCTCTTTCGTCACACCATAATGGTTCAGACGCAGTAAAAAAGTCTTCGCATTGGCATAGCCGACACCAAGCTGTGCACCAATCTTTGCTCGGCGTACCGAGGCATTCGGGGTTCCGCTAAGGCCTGCCATAATAAGATCTGCCCCATTGAAAACCTGCTTTGGATTCCAGTCCAGTGTCCGTACCTTAGCAAGAGCCATGCGAA
>DCFY01000152.1:1701-3231 GCA_002315155.1 Megamonas sp. UBA1792 | reverse complement strand
TTCGCATGGCTCTTGCTAAGGTACGAACACTGGACTGGAATCCAAAGAAGGGTTTCAATGGGGCGGATCTTATTATGGCGGGCCTTAGCGGAACACCGAATGCCTCGGTACGTCGAGCAAAGATTGGTGCACGGCTCGGTGTCGGCTATGCCAATGCGAAGACTTTTTTACTGCGTCTGAACCATTATGGTGTGACGAAAGAGGAGTTTGAAGCCGCTGTTGATGCGCTTGATGATGAACAAAATAAAGGAGATAAAGAATGATTCAGCCAACAATTGCTAATCGTGACGTTACAATGCATATATTGAGGTCGTTTAATATTCATATGAGCAAGAGGCTCGGGCAGAACTTCCTTATTGATGAGGATATCGTCCAGGGCATCGTTGATGCTGTAGGGATAGAGCCGGGAGATCTGGTGCTTGAGATCGGTCCGGGAATCGGGACACTTACACAAGGGCTGGCAGAGGCGCAGGCCGAAGTGACGGCAGTCGAGCTTGATCGGAAACTGCCAGCTGTTTTGGCAAAGACACTTGAGGGCTACGATAACGTGCGTGTCATCCAGGGGGATATCCTCAAGACCGATATTCCGTCCCTTATGGGTGCGGGGCCGTACAAGGTAGCGGCAAATCTGCCCTACTATATCACAACACCGATTATTATGGCACTTCTTGAACAGCGTCTGCCAATATCAAGTCTTGTTACGATGGTACAGAAAGAAGTTGCAGAGCGTATGGTAGCTTCACCAGGAACAAAAGATTATGGTGCGTTGTCTGTTGCTGTGCAATATTATACAAAGCCATGTATCGTACTCGATGTTCCACCACGGTCTTTTATACCAGCACCGGAAGTGAACTCTGTGGTTATTCGTTGTGAGGTGCGTAAGGAACCTCCTGTTAAGGCGATTGATGAAAAAATGTTTTTTCGTGTCGTCAAGGCGGCTTTTAGTCAGCGCCGTAAGACACTTAATAATGCATTGAAAACAATGGGGGTAGAAAAGGATACGGTAAAACAGGTGCTTGAAAGCGCCAATATCGATGGTATTCGTCGAGGTGAAACCCTGTCACTTGAAGAATTTGCTACAATTGCAAATGTCATAAGTCGGAAATGAGTTTTAAAACAAGGCTTCATCAGGAAAATCCATATATGGGCAAGTCCGGTTGTTAAGCGTAACGATGAGGATACAAAGAAAACCTACAAATTGGTTGTAGAATAAATTTATCTGAAGTAAGCGATTAAGAAACTTTGCGAAAGCGAAAAACCGTTCTATTATCCTAAATATGGTAGGGAGTAGAGCGGCTTTTCATTTTTAGCAGGAAAAACTTTTCTTTGCTCGAATGAAATTATAGAAAGATAAAATAAGGGGGATTTAGTATGCAGTTTGCAAGGCGCATGGAGCTTTTTGGGGAAGGGATTTTTGCAAAACTTTTTAATATGAAGCAGGAAAAAGTCAGGAGCGGAGCACAGGTCATTGATCTTAGTGTTGGTGCACCTAACATCCCACCAGCAGATCATATAAGGAAGGCGCTTTGC
>DCFY01000152.1:0-1373 GCA_002315155.1 Megamonas sp. UBA1792 | reverse complement strand
AACTATTGGCCGCTGTGAGCACATGGTATCAGAATCGCTATGATGTTGATATTGATCCGACGACAGAGGTCTGCTCATTGCTGGGCTCGCAGGAAGGGCTTGCACATATTGCCTTGTCTATTGTTGACAAGGGTGATATTGTCCTTGTGCCAGATCCCTGCTATCCGGTATTTGCCGATGGACCACGCATTGCCGGAGCCGAGCTCTACTATATGCCGCAAAAAAAAGAAAATAATTATGTAATTCGTTTAGCAGATATACCGGAAGCGGTTGCACGGCGGGCAAAATTGATGATTGTGTCATATCCGAATAATCCAACGACGGTTATGGCACCTGACCGCTTTTATTACGAGCTTATTGGTTTTGCAAAGAAATACGATATCATTGTGCTGCATGATAACGCTTATAGTGATCTTGTCTTTGACGGCAAATCGTGTGGCAGCTTTCTGTCGTATGCAGGGGCACGTGAGGTCGGGGTTGAGTTTAATTCCTTGTCGAAAACCTATGGGCTTGCAGGAGCACGTATCGGCTTTTGTATTGGTAATAAGGATGTTGTCTCGCAGCTTAAGACACTTAAGTCCAATATGGATTATGGAATGTTTCTGCCAATACAGCAGGCAGCAATTGCGGCGATTACAGGTGATCAGGCGTGTGTAAAAAGGACAAGAGAAGCCTATGAGATACGGCGCAATACATTATGTGATGGATTTTCTTCAATTGGCTGGAGGATTGAGCGGCCGGAGTCAACGATGTTTGTCTGGGCTGCAATACCAGAACATTATAAGAGCTCGGAAAAGTTTACGATGGAGCTGCTCGAACGTTCAGGGGTACTAGTGACACCAGGCAGTGCTTTTGGCCCTTCAGGCGAAGGTTACGTGCGAATGGCTCTTGTACAAGATAAGGCTGTACTGCAGGAAGCTGTCAGGGCAGTAGAACAAAGTGGAATATTGAAAGCATAAGAGGACAGGTTGCCATGAAAGAAAAGTGGTAACCTGTTTTTATTGAAAGGCTGTCAGTAGAAGGCATAAGGTGATCGTTTTAAATCGCTATGAATCATTTGGATCAACGATTTATAGTCTGTATTGATTTTGCTGCTAACAGGATGTTGTTGTCTGTACAAGAAAAAAATTCTGTGCTAAAGTATAAATAACTTGGATGTGTAATAGAATAATATACTTATAGGAGATAAACGATGAAGTTGGATGTTTCAGAGAAAGAAGCAGGAGAAACGATACGAGAATATGCATTGCGGGTCTTGCACAGCAATTTGCTGAGCATGAATCTCGTTCCGGGAACGGCACTTTCGGAGCAGGAAATTGCCAATGAGCTGAAAACAAGCCGAACGCCAGTGCGTGAGGCTTGTATTCGTCTGG
>DCFY01000071.1 GCA_002315155.1 Megamonas sp. UBA1792 | reverse complement strand
TTTATCCTTTGTCTTAATGCCTGTCGCAATGTTTTCCTCCACCGTCATATGGGGAAAAAGCGCATAGCTCTGAAAAAGGTACCCCACATTACGCGCCTGCGGTGACAGATTGATTTTTTGCTTCGAATCAAAGAGTACACGATCATTGAGCACAATACGGCCGTTATCCGGCATCTCGATACCAGCAATACATTTGAGCGTCATGCTTTTACCGCACCCTGAGCTTCCCAGCACACCCAAAACTTCATTTTCGCCTGTTTCAAACTTCACATTCAGGCAAAATTCCTGCCTTCTCAGTCTGATATCAACAAATAAGCTCATCTCAATGACCTCCAGCTAAATTTTTCTGACGATTTGTCCAGTAGTTCATGAGGATCATTATGACTAGCGACAATAGAATAATGACAAATGCCCAGATAAAAGCCGTATCGCGATCACCCGATTGCACCGCCGAATAAATAGCTGTCGACATTGTCTGTGTCTTACCTGGAATATTACCTGCAAGCATGATTGTTGCACCAAATTCACCTAATGCCCGCGCAAATGCCAGAATCGCTCCGGCTGCAATACCCGGCCAGGACAGTGGAATGATAACCTTCCAAAAGATGCCTTCCTCACTCATTCCCAGCGTTCGCGCCGCATATACGTAATTCTTATCTACCTGCTCAAAAGCACCACGTGTTGTCCGATACATAAGTGGAAAAGCAACGACGGTCGCAGCGATGACAGTTGCTTCCCAGGAAAACACAACCTGAATATCAAACTGCTGCAAAAATTGACCAATATAGCTATTCTTACCCAACAGGAGTAATAGAAAGAACCCGACAACCGTCGGTGGCAAAACAAGTGGCAGCGTAAGGACTCCGTCAAGGAGTCCCTGCCATTGCTGCCGTCCACGAATATATCTGGCTGCATAAAGACCCAGAAAAAAAGTGATGGCGGTCGCAAGCAGCGCTGTTTTTATCGATATGAACAACGGCGATAGATCCATGGTTGCCTCCATTTTTCTTTACTTGGCTATTTTACCTTAAAGCCATATTTTTCAAAGAGTGCTTTGATTTCCGGTGTTGAAAGGAATGCCATAAAATCTTTTGCATCTTTTTCGTTCTTCGTTGCCTTAACTACCGCTGCCGGATAGATGACTGGCTTATGACTTGAATCCGGTGTCGTCATGAGTATCTTTACATTCTTTGAAATAGCTGCATCTGTCGCATAGACGATCCCGCAGTCAACCTCACCGTTCTCAACCCAGGTAAGAACCTGACGGACATCCGAGCCGTACACTGCCTTCGCTTTTACCTGATCAAGCAGATTCACCGACTTGAATACTTCTTCCGAATACTGTCCAACCGGCACCCCTTTCGGTTCTCCAAGTGCGATTTTTTTCACCTTGTCAGTTGCGATTTCTTCAATAGACGCAAGCTCCAGCTTGCTGTCTTTCGGCACAATGACAACGACATCATTTTCCAAAAGATCCTTGCGCGTGTCCTTTATCAGTAAATCTTTCTTTTCCAACGCATCCATCTGCTGCTGTGCTGCTGAAACAAATACATCAGCCGGGGCACCTTCCTCAATCTGTGACTGTAACGCACCCGAACTGCCAAAATTATAGGTGATCTTCATACCAGGATGTGCTGCTTCATACTTCGCACCAATTTCCTTCATCACATCCGTAAGACTTGCTGCCGCTGAAATGCAAAGTTCTGCACTTTCTTTTGCCGAAACATCTTTCTTTTCCGTTTCTTTTGCCTGCTGCCCGCCGCAGCCTGTAAATGCGAGTAAAGATACACCCAATGTAAAAATTGCTGCCCATCTGCATACATTTCTTTTCATATTGTTACCTCCTAAATTTCATCTTGCACATTCACCTGTTTCACCGCGCAATATTCTGATTCCATGGTCGAGTGTCGGTAAAATAAAATCAAGACACTCCGTCACGGCCTTCGGGCTTCCAGGCAGATTAACGATAAGGCTCTGTCTGCGGATACCTGCAACGGCACGCGTTAACATCGCCCGTTTTGTGATTTGCATACTAAGCGATCGCATTGCCTCCGGTATTCCGGGGCACTGTCGCTCAACAACCGCAAGCGTAGCCTCCGGTGTACAATCACGCGGTGAAAATCCTGTGCCGCCCGTCGTCAATATAAGTGCTACATCTGTATCGGCCAGCTCGATCATTTTTGCTGAAAGCTGCTCCGCATCGTCCGGTAAAACAGTCCGGCTGCAAACCATATAACCCGCTGCCCTGAGCAATGCTTCTGCTGTCTGCCCGCTGACATCCTCTCGTTCCCCACACGCTCCCTTATCACTCGCTGTAATAACCGCTGCTGTAAACATATTTATTCCTCCACGATATAAAGGTTATCCCCGACTTTGATCTCACCCTCGTGCACGACTCTTGCAAAGATGCCTTCACGCGGCATAATGCAATCCCCAACCATGTTGAAAATCTCACAATTTGAATGGCATTTCTTTCCGATCTGTGTCACTTCCAGCTCAACCGCACCACATTTCAGCTTCGTTCCAATTGGCAGCACCTTGAAATCAATGCCTTCAACGAGAAGATTTTCGCCGAAAGCACCATCAGCGACATTTGCCCCTCTCGCACGAAACGCTTCGACTTTTTCAAACGACAACAGACTTACCTGTCGATGCCAATCGCCCGCATGCGCATCACCCGCCATGCCATGATTTGCCGCAAAAAATCCTTTGCCAACATTTTCCTTCTTCGTGCCACGGGCGTCACTGCGGCATACGGCTATAACTTTCCCCATATCTTTTGCTCCTTTTCTCAGCCGCCAATCTGAAACATTCTGCGTTCATCATGCGCACCATTTGGATCATCTTCACTAAAATGATGCTCCTGCGGCTTTTGATAAATACTTTTTTCGATTATTTTTTTCAGAGCTTCATCACTTACATCGCTGCGAAGGATACTTTTTAAGTCAATTCCATTATTGTATTGCAGACACAGCTTCAGAAATCCATTTGCTGTAAGGCGCACACGATTGCACTCCTGACAAAATTTATGCTGCATTGCAGCAATAAACCCGATCTTTCCCTTAAATCCCGGCAAGGTAAAATAACGTGCCGGACCGTTGCCAAACTTTGTTTTACATGGCACAAGTTCCCCATATTCTGCCTGCAAGCGCCGCATAAGCTCGTCGAGTGGTATGCTTGTATATTTCGTACCATACCCAATCGGCATAAGCTCAATAAAACGAACTGTAATGGCCTCTGTCTTTGCCATCTGCGCTAATGCAA
>DCFY01000004.1:31593-35629 GCA_002315155.1 Megamonas sp. UBA1792 | reverse complement strand
AATGGCAATGTACTTCAATCCGGTCACATTTTTTAGCTTTTGCTAAGGCAACACAATATTCTTCCAACTCACGGCCAATGCCTTTGCTTCGAGCTTCTTTATCTACCGAAAAATAACTTATTCGAGCAAAATCACCCACAACCGCTAACTGGGGAATGAAATGAATCGATATGATCGCAACAACTTTTTTATCATCTTCATATACTAACAATTTTTCATCAGGGTGATTTAGTAACATCATAATTTTATTTTTCAAAAATGAATCCGTATTCGAATAGTCTAGCTGCTTAAGCAATTCCATTATCTCTTTCCAATCACTTATCTCTGCATTTCTTATTCCCACACAAAAAACCGCCTTCATATTTTATTTATAAAAATCAATATCAGCCTTAATTTACTAGAACTTTTTAATAACAGGATAAAGTGTTCTGTTAATTCAATTTCAATCCAATATCCAGTTTAGCGGATTTACATTTACAAAACAACCGTCTATTTTTGAATTCAATTATTTCATACCAGTAAACATTTTGAGCCAGCAACAATTTATTGTCATATTATTAGCAGCATTGACCAAGAAAACTGTTACTATCAACCATTATTTCAAAATTCAATTGAATTAATCTTTAAGTAGTAATAGAATGTAAAATAAAGTGTAGCTCAAAACACTATACAAAAGGAGCATTATATGACCATTGCTTATGAACGCCCTTACCCTGGATGAAGAAAAACATTTTATGCCAAAGCTCATTCGCAATTGGATTGATATGCCGGAATAAGCTTCAGAGCTAACGGAAATTGAAAAACCCGGAAAATTAAAGGCTTTAAAAGTGTTTTTAGAAAACGAGACAGGCATATAATTAAAGCATATTCATCAAGCCCATAAAATCTCCTAGAGATTAATGTAAATTCTATGGCTACCTTTCATTTTATTAAGAGGGGGTATTATTTTGTCTAAAAACATCACTGTATTTATCAGTTATAGTAGGGACAACAAAGAGCATGCAGATTTCGTCCTTTCCTTAATAAATCAACTCAGAAAAAACGGAATTGATGCTAAAAATGATCACATGCTTTTACAAAGATTTGGTATCATTGATTTTAATCATAGGCTGACACAAGAAATCGCTTATGCTGATTTCATAATAATTATATGTACTCCTGAGTATGCAAAAAAAGCAGACACAAATGCAGGTGGTATTGGATTTGAAACCAGCTTATTAATGCCTTTGAAACAAACTAATTTAAATAAGTATAAGTTGGTCCCCGTGGTAAAAACTGCTCTCCCCCATTCAATTCCACAATATCTTTCTGGTATAAATTATATTGATTTTTCCGATCATAGCCTTTTTGAAAACAATTTTAAAGAATTACTTCACAGGTTAACAGACCATGCCTATACATGACGGAGTAATTTGCTATTGCAATTGAAGATTATTTATATATTCCAAATAATAACAATAAAAAGTTGTAATATTATTTTTTACATGCTAAGCTTTAAAAGAGTTTACTCTAAACAATGAATGGAGATGTAATCATGAAAAAGACCATATTATTTTTAGTATTATTCTTAATATCGATGACCACCGTATTCGCAGAATCACCTCCTGCAGCAACTCAAAGAAGCTACACCATTGCAATTATTCCTTACGTAAACACCACAGAAGAAACAAAAGATTTTGTAAAAGATGTTGTTCAATCTAAATACGCTGAAGAGTTTACAGCAAAGAACTTTAGTGTTGTCTCTGATGCAGATGTACAAAAGGCCTTGTCTACCGCTGGTTATGATGTTTCTAACATGGAATTACCCGAAAAAGATGTATTTGCCACAGTAGCCAAAGAAACGAACGCTGATTATGTTATTGCAATGGAAATATCTAATTTAATAAGTACTAGACATATGAGTTTCTTTTCTACAAAAGTAGAAACAAAAGCTAAGCTAAAATACAAATTCTATAATACAAGCCAAGATAAAATTACTACCTTCCAAACAATGGGAGATTCCGAAAATGTTGCAACACTAATTGGAAATGTTGGTTATAAAGCACCGATAACCGATGCATTGAATAAAGCTATGGATGCAGGATATGCTAAAATCGCTAACAATTTTTAGGATTTGCTTCAGTAACCTTTATAATTATAGAAAAATATATACTTTAGAAATTGTATCCAATAAATCGAAAAAAGTCGAGGTCCTGCATCACACTGCAAAGGCCTCGGCTTTCGTTTCTTTTACCACTCGACAGCACATTATAACGGCCTTTTATTTCTTTGCGTATTAAATCGTATATAATACATCCACTTACAGATGCCGAATCCACACTCTCTGTGTATGCACAATGTATTTGTAGTTGCATTTAATTCATCTCCTGATTTTTGACACAAGAAAAGCACCCCGAAAGGTGCTTTTTTATTTCGTATAAATTATCCCTTGGCACAAAGACAAAATGGATGCCCTGCAGGATCTATCATCGTTACAAAATGATCTCCACCAAACTGCGCTTTTGCTTTAACAGCCCCTAATTTCTCCGCCTTTTGAACTGCAACAACTACATCATCCACTTGAAAATCAAAATGCATTTGTTTTTGCTGCTTATCTAACTCGTCAGGCCAAATAGGCGAAACATATTCATCATCCTGTACAAATAAGAACACCAATCCGTTCTCGCTCCGCACTGCTGGGTGTCCATACATTTCCTGTTTTTCCCATCCAAGAAGCTGCTTATAAAATCGACACAACTTTTGTTCATTCTTGCAATCCACAACTACATTTCCAAAACAAATACCATTAGCCATTATACTTAGCTCCCTTCATGTTTTACAGTCTGTCACACCAAAAGAAAAACCGCCCGAATCAACTGAACAGCTTTATTTCTTCTTACAATTCCATACTATTATATTACTACTTTGAAAGCGACATTACAAGAACACCGACAGCTCATTAATACCAAACCCGAGGTTAATACGTCTTTTTGAAGATATTATATATATTACTACATTACTTTGATTTTTTCTTTTATTGTCTGAGCGCTCGTATATATTTCTTCAATAGTTTTCTCACATTTAGCCTGTAAATCAATATAATACTCTTTGTTTTCAGGATTTACAACTTCTAAACCATCTGCCAATCTCTTTAAATCTTTTTTAATTCCCAACAATATCAAATACACTGGCATAATTGTATTTATTTTTTCTGTTTTTTTTAATTCAACCATAATATCCGCCTCCTCTTTTTTACGCAATTCAATAAAAAAAAGAGTTTTCCTTCCTATCCATATGAAAAAGCCGCCCGAATTAATCAAACGACTTAAAAATCCATTATCATGCAGGCACACCAACAATCCTTATTCTACCATAACCTAGTCAAGTGTCAATCACTTAAAGTTCTTTATAAAGCTGATTTTGTGTAGGTTTATCAAATATATGTTACATTTCAGATAAAAAAGAATGAAACACCACTTTGAGCGATTTCCACTTGAGCAGACAACAAATGGTATCACTACAAAAGACTATTCAAACTATGTGAAGCTGCCAGAAAACAAAAAACACCGATTAGAATTATCTTTAGTAAAGAAGAAATTAAAGCATTGTTCTCTATGTGCCCCAGCATGCCCTCTGTTGATACAACTTTAATTATGATATTACGGGGCATTCGTCTAAGTGAACTGCTCAACATCAAGTTAGCAGGCATATTTAACAAGGATCGGTACTTCATTGTTACAAATAATAAAACAGCGATCGGCAAGAATCACCTGATTCCAATAAATCCAAAAACCGAAAAACCATCTGGGTTTTACCAATTTTTATAGGCTTTTAGTTAAAAAAAAGCCACAAGAACATTAAGTTCTTGTGGCTTTTGATCTTGTTATTATTATCTCTTAGAGAACTGTGAAGCCTTACGGGCTTTTTTAAGACCGTACTTACGACGTTCCTTTTCACGTGGATCACGCGTAAGGAATCCGGCTTTTTTCAAAGCAGGACGCATTTCAGCATCAAGCTTGAGCAATGCGCGGGAAATACCATGACGAATAGCACCGGC
>DCFY01000004.1:18303-31237 GCA_002315155.1 Megamonas sp. UBA1792 | reverse complement strand
TCGAGAGTCTTAAGACCAAAATATGCCTGCATATCACGACCATTAATCGTTACACTGCCTTCACCTGGAACCAGACGAACTCTGGCAACTGACGTTTTTCTGCGACCTGTACCGTAGTAGCTAACTAATGCCATAAATAATGTTCCTCCTTCCAGTTTTATCTAATATTAAGTGTGAGTACTTCTGGACTCTGTGCTGCATGTGGATGCTCAGAACCAGCGTAAACGTTCAACTTTGTATACATTTTTGCACCAAGTCTATTTTTCGGAAGCATTCCCTTAACAGCCATTTCGATGACTCTTTCAGGAAATTTTTCCATCATCTGTCCAGCTGGAACAAATGTAGTTCCTCCAGTATATCCTGAATGACGAAAATATGTTTTCTTAATTAATTTTTTACCTGTAAATACAGCCTTATCGGCGTTAACAACGATGACGAAATCACCTGTGTCAACATGAGGTGTAAAGGTTGGTTTATGTTTACCGCGAAGTACTTTTGCAACTTCAGCAGCTAATCTACCTACAGTCTGGCCTTCAGCGTCTACAACATACCACTTTCGCTCGATGTTTGCTTCATTTGCTATAAACGTTGTTTTCATACAATATCCCTCCCCGTTTAATTAACTTTATTTAGTTTCCTTTTTTAAGCAATTGTACAAGGTCTTTCCTGAACTTCCGGGGCTGTGGAAATCGCAGTTGCATCCTCATATAAAAATATTTAATAAAAAACAAAACCAAAGTCAAGCCTTTTTCAATTACTGGCTATACACAATGTTCCATGCATAACACAACATCAATCATTATATCAGCATTTCACACTTTTGTATAGCCCCCAAATTGCTTTTTTCTATGTTTTTTTTAGAACCTCAGAGCTAGCCATCATCTTACGAGCATTTTCTCCTTCAAAATATCCTATATCTTCTGTTGCTTTTCGAAAGGTTTTTTTTCAAAAGCAACAGACAGCATAAGTTTAATTCGATTCAACTGATTGACTTCGCTTGCTCCAGCATCACAGTCCAATGCAACAATATTGCATTCTGGATAAGCATGGTGCAGTTCTCTAATCATACCTTTACCTGTGATATGATTTGGCAGGCAGCCAAACGGTTGCAAACAGACAACATTGGGTACACCATTCTTGATAAGTTTAAGCATTTCACCTGTAAGAAACCAGCCTTCACCAGCAAGATTACCAAGTGATACATGCTTTTCTGCCATAGCTGCAATCATTTTAATTGATTGTGGAGGTGTAAATCGCTTGCTCTTCTTCAGCGCATTGCTCATTGGACGTCGGAAGAATTCCATAAGTTGAATAAACATTTCTGATTTCATCTTATCGATATATTTTCCATCGAGCAGCTTGTATTTGATAATATTATCATAGGCCATATACATAAAGAAATCCATAAGATCTGGCATAACAACTTCAACACCTTCATTTTGAAGAAGTTTTTCAATTTGATTATTAGCAACCGGATGATATTTTACAAGTATTTCCCCCACGACACCAACCTTTGGTTTCCATGTGTTTTCCTGTATCACAACATGGTCAAAATCATGCACGATATTCTTGATATTCCTTGCAAATTTAAACAAACTACCTTTATTGAGCTCTGCTTTACACCGTTCCATCCATTTTTCATAAAGTGCCTGTGTTATACCACTCTTATATTCATACGGTCGGATGCGGTTTGTAACCCTCATTAGAAGATCCCCATAGACTGTACTCTTCATGATATCGACAAAGCACGCTTTGTCAAGCACAAAGGCATCCTTTTCCAGCCCCCAGCAGGCAAACACCGGGACCTGACCATAACCGGCATCCTTCAATGCCTTGCGCATAAGGTTTAAATAATTGGTTGCTCTGCATGCTCCGCAAGTCTGAAACAACATAATCGAAGTATGATCCGGATCACATTTACCGGAACGAATCGCCGCAAGCAACTGTCCAATAACAACAATTGCCGGATAGCACATATCATTATTCACATAACGCAATCCAAGTTCAATCGCATCACGCTTCGGCATTTCCGGGATAAGCACCTGATAACCATATTTCCGTAAGGATTCCTGAATAAGTTCAAAATGGATTGGTGCCATCTGTGGTGCCAAAATCGTGTGCGTTCTCTTGCACTCTTCAGTAAAACGTGGTCTCGCTTCTATATGCTCAAAACCTGCTGTTGGGTTCTTTCTGCAGGCAAGTGCTGCAATAAGCGAACGCAGACGTATTCTTGCTGCTCCCAAATTGCTTACTTCATCGAGCTTAATCATCGTATAAATACGATGATGCATATCAAGAATCTCTTTGACTTGTCCTGTTGTAATTGCATCCAGTCCACAGCCAAAAGAACTCAGTTGAATAAGCGTCAGTTCATCATGTGCAGCTACATAGCTAGCCGCATGATAAAGCCTTGCATGGTAACTCCACTGATTAACAATCTGCAGTTTCTCATCCGATACAGGCATGTGATAGACAGCGTCCTCCGAAAGCACTGGCAAACCATAATCTTGAATCATTTCCGGTATTCCATGATTGATTTCGGGATCTATATGATAAGGTCTGCCTGCTAATAATATACCATGTAAATGCTCTTTTTCGATTTTCGCTAAAATCTCTGCTCCATATGCACGTACATCTGCCTTATAATGCTCCAGTTCAATATAGGATGCTTCTACAGCTGCTGTAATTTCATTTTTTGTAATCCGCTCTCTTATCAACTCTTCAGACAGACGTTCAATAAGACGTTTTTTGTCATTAAGTGGTAAAAACGGTTGCATGAATACAACATCTGCTTTACGAACCATGTCCATATTTGCCCGGATATTTTCCGCATAAGATGCTACAACCGGGCAATTATAGTGATTATCTGACTCATTGTAATCATCCGAAATATTATAAGGAATACACGGATAAAAAATCTTTTTTATTTGTTTTTCAATAAGGTCAATAATATGTCCATGAACAATTTTCGCTGGATAGCAAAGTGAGTCCGATGGAACCGTCGCCATTCCCTTGTAATACATCGCCGGCGAAGATTTCCCGGAAAGAACAACTTCATAGCCCAGCATTGTAAAGAACGTAAACCAAAAAGGGTAATCCTCGTACATATTCAATACACGCGGTAAACCGATTTTCCCACGGCTTGGATGTATAAGTGGGTGGTAATAGGAAAAAAGCCGTTCATACTTATATGCATAAATATTGGGGACTTTATTTTCTGTTTTCGTTTTGCCAATACCACGCTCACATCGATTACCTGTATAATATTTCCCACCATCCGGAAAAGCCTGCGCTGTGATTAGGCACTGGTTGCCACAGCCTTTGCAACGATACGAAGTTGTCTTTACCTCAAATTCATTAAGCATCTTTGCTGTAAGTACAGTTGACTGCCCCTGGTTTCTTTCCTGTGCAAGAATCGCCGCACCATAAGCACCCATAAGCCCTGCAATATCTGGACGAATTATCTGTTTACCAATAAGCAGCTCCATTGACCGCAGGACTGCATCGTTATAGAAGGTTCCTCCCTGCACAACGATATAATCTCCGAGTGTCTTAACATCCTTCAACTGCATAACCTTAAATAAAGCATTTTTGATAACAGAAAGTGCTATACCGGCCGAGATATCTCCGATTGCCGCACCTTCCTTCTGTGACTGCTTTACCTTTGAATTCATAAACACCGTGCATCTCGTTCCAAGATCAACAGGTGCTTTTGATTCCATTGCTTTTGCAGCAAATTCACCAGCTGTCATATTGAGGCCCTGTGCAAAATTTTCAATAAAAGATCCACAACCAGCAGAGCATGCTTCATTGAGCGTAATCTGCCCAATAGTTCCATCCCGGACAAAGAAACATTTCATATCTTGTCCACCAATATCAAGCACAAATGTAACTTGTGGACAAAACTGCTGTGCCGCACGAAGATGCGCAAAAGTCTCCACTTCACCAGAATCTGCATGAATGGCCGCCTTTACAATCGCTTCCCCATATCCCGTTGTCACTACTGAAGCAATTTTGACATTATCATTGAGTTTCGTATAAAGATCACACAGTTCACGTACTACCGTCTTAAGTGGCGATCCCTGATTGCTGCCATAGGAAGTATATAATACTTCCTTATCCTCCCCAATTGCCACAATCTTTGTCGTTGTCGAACCAGCATCAATGCCAATATAGACATTTCCGCTATACGTAGCAAGACTACCCCTTTTTACTTTATTCCTTGCATGGCGCATTAAAAATGCCTTATGATCGTCTGCATCCTTAAAAAGGATAAAACGCGCGGTCTCTGTTTCTGAATGCTTTGCTTCAGCTGCAGACAAATTATATTGCAGCTCAGTAAAATCCATGACACGGCTTTCCTTTGCTATGGATGCACCCAAAGCAACAAAATAGCAGCCATCTTCTACAGAAACGACCTCTTCTCTTTTTAAATGGAGTGTCTCAACAAACCTCTTTTTCAATTCTGATAAAAAGAAAAGCGGACCACCAAGAAACGCGACCTTTCCATTAATAGGGCGGCCTTGCGCCAGATTACCAATCGTCTGATTTACCACAGCCTGAAAGATTGATAGTGCAATATCTGCTTTTGCTGCTCCATCATTCATAAGTGCCTGTATGTCAGTCTTAGCAAATACACCACAACGGGATGCAATTGTATAAATCTGTTTGCCTTCTGCTGCAAGCACATTAAGCCCCATAGCATCCGTGTGCAGCAGTGAAGCCATATGATCGATAAACGAACCTGTCCCGCCCGCACATACACCGTTCATTCGCTGTTCTGGTGCTGTTCCAAAATACGTGATCTTAGCATCTTCACCGCCAAGTTCAATAACAGTATCTGTCTCAGATGCAAACGCTTTGACCGCCGTTGCACAAGCCATAACTTCCTGCACAAAAGGCACACGAATCCTCTTTGCAAGTCCCATACCAGCAGATCCCGTAATTGAGCACAAGAACTTATTTGTTCCGACAATATCTTTTAATGCTAAGAAATTTTCCTGTAGGGCTGTATTGATCTCGGAGAAATGACGTGCATATTTTTTGTATATGATCTTTTTTTCCCTATCAAGCACAACAACTTTTATTGTTGTCGAACCAATGTCAATCCCTACTTTTAATAATGTTTGCATCATATTCACCACCTGAAAATTACCTATAAATATCATATTCTACCATCTTCTATTATACCAAATTCATTAAATATTGCTATATTTATTTTTAAATTACAGCTATTTTTCAGATGAGCAATGGCTGGAAAAACAAAAAATTGCCACTTATATGGCAATCCCTGCTGCTTCAATATGTAACTTTATAAAGATAAAGTCCTTGTGCTGGTGCCGTTGCCCCAGCATACTTGCGGTTCTTCGCCGCTATTATCTCTTGGAACTGTTCAATCGTTGTCTGCCCAAGACCTACATTCACAATCGTTCCTATAATGTTACGCACCATATGATAGAGAAAACCATTGCCCAAAAAGAAAAGTTCTATTATCCCCTCACTTTTTTCTTCACATGAAACCTCATAAATTGTCCTTATCGGACTCATTGTTACATTGCTAGCTGCTCTAAAGGAAGAGAAATCATGTTCCCCAACAATCTGTGCAAGTGCCATCTGCATCGCTGATATATCGAGTTTTTTGCGAATATACCAAGCATACTGGCGTGTAAATGGATTTAGTATATCACCCTGCTGTATCCGATAAAGATAAGTTTTATCTTTGGCACTATGACGTGCACTAAAATCACGTCCCACCTCAACCGCTGATCGGATAACAATATCTTCCGGAAGCACGCTGTTGATAGCCCGTACCATCCGTTCGACAGGTATTGTTCCATCTGTAAAAAAGTTTACTACTTGCCCATAGGCATGCACACCTGCATCTGTACGTCCGGCAGCTGCAAGCTCAATTTCATCACCAAATATGATTGCAAGCTTCTCCTCTAATACATTCTGCACAGCCAACACGTGATTTGTCTGGCGTTGAAAACCATGATAGTGACCACCATCATAGGCTAGGACCAACTTTATATTACGCTTACGCGCCTTCATCATCTCTTTATGCTTCTTTTTCATATCACAACCCACTTATTTTCAACGCTGTAAGCCCTATTCCAAAAACGAAAGCCGCAGCATAAGCAATATAATCGATCGTATGAATTTTCAGGTCTTTCATGCGTGTACGACCAATACCACCACGATAACAGCGTGCCTCCATTGCCATAGCCAGTTCATCTGCCCGGCGAAATGCCGAGATAAAGAGCGGGACAAGAATCGGTATAAGACTCTTTAATCGATGGACGATACTCCCTGATGAAAAATCAGATCCTCTGGCTTTTTGCGCCTTCATGATCTTATCCGTTTCTTCTATTAAGGTTGGTACAAAACGTAAGGCAATCGTCATCATCATCGCCAGTTCATGTGCCGGTACACCGACACGTTTTAAAGGACCCATAAGATTTTCCAAAGCATCCGTCAGTGCCAATGGGGAAGTTGTAAAGGTTAAAAGAGATGACAAAAGAATAAGCAAAATCAAACGCAATGAAATAAAGATGCCCTGCCGCAACCCCTCAAGGGTCAGCGAAAAAATCCAAATCTTTGCAACAGGCTCACCTGGCGTACTGCAAAGATGAATAAGAAAAGTAAACAGTATAATCCACCATAACGGTTTTATCGATTTCAAAACCATCTTAAACGGAATGCCGGAAAAATAAATCAGTGCTCCCGTGAACAGTGTTAATGCAATATATGTAAGTGATGTATCAAGAATAAAGATTCCTATTATAAAGAAAAAAAGTAAAATAATTTTTGTCCGCGGATCAAGTCGATGAAGAATAGATTGCCCCGGAAAATACTGTCCAATCGTAATATCTGTCAGCATAACCGTTTCCTCCCTATTGCTTTAATGATCTCATCAACCCCAGTTTCCAGCTTGAATATACTTGTATCAACATTTAGGCCCTTTACGCGCAATTGTTGTAAAAGAGCCATCAGCTGCGGTACTTCCAGCCCGGATTGCTTTATCTTTTCTGTTTCCTTAAAAGCAACCTGCGGTGTATCATTAACGATAATCTCACCATGGTTCATAAATAAGACTTTTTGTGCCAGCATTGCAACATCATCCATATTATGTGATACCATTATAACTGTTGTTTTTTCACATTGATGCAGTTCTGCAATTTTTTTAAGTAAATCAGCCCGTCCCAACGGATCAAGTCCGGCTGTCGGTTCATCCAATATGAGATACTTGGGGTGCAGTGCAATAACACCTGCGATTGCCACACGACGCATCTGCCCGCCGCTGAGCTGAAACGGTGAACGCTCCTTATAAATTTCATAGTCAAGCTGAACAAATGCCATTGCATCCCTTACCCGCTTTTCAATTTCTTCTTCTTCCAGACCAAGATTGCGTGGCCCAAAGGCAATATCCGCTGCGATTGTTTCTTCAAAAAGCTGGTGTTCTGGATATTGAAACACCATGCCGATCTTACACTTTGCAAGCTTTGCCTCCGGTTTTTTTGATAAAATATCTACCCCATCGACAAAAATCTGTCCCATTGTCGGTGTCAAAAGACCATTAAATTGTTGTACAAGCGTTGACTTTCCTGATCCCGTATGCCCAGCAATTGCTGTAAAAGAGTTTTCTTCTATTGTAAGTGAAATATCCTTCAATGCCGTCCGTTCAAAAGGTGTCCCCTTCATATAAGTATATGTTAGATTTTTAACCTCTATTGACATAAAGCCACCACCAGTTCTTTATTCGTTAACACAGTTTCCGGCACAGGAATCCCTTTTTGTCTTAGAAGAAAAGCGACCTCTGTCGCCAGTGGCACTGTAAGCCCCATCTTCTTTAGCTTCTCAACCTTTGTAAAAACCTCTATTGGGGTCCCCTCTTCTGCAATCCGGCCTTTTTCCATGACAACAACATGATCTGCCGCAACAGCCTCTTCCATAAAGTGCGTAATATAAACAACCGTAATTCCAGCCTCTTTATGCAGTTTTTTTACCGTTTCCAGCACCTCGCCCCGTCCAATTGGATCCAGCATCGCTGTCGGTTCATCAAATACGATACAGTCCGTCTGCATTGCTAATGCCCCCGCAATTGCAACCCGCTGCTTTTGCCCCCCCGATAAAAGATGTGGTGCAAATTTACGATATTTCTCCATACTAACAGCTCGTAATGCCTCTGCTACACGAAATCTTATTTCTGCTGCTGGAACGCCCAGGTTTTCTGGTCCAAAAGCAACATCTTCCTCAACAACTGCAGCAATGATCTGATTATCAGGATTCTGAAATACCATACCAACATGCTGACGAATCTTCCATACTTCTTCCGCAGTTGCTGTATTCATCCCCATAATTTTACAACTGCCAGCTGTTGGCAATAGCAATGCATTAAGATGCTTTGCCAAAGTAGATTTTCCTGAACCATTCGTTCCTATGACTGCAAGGAACTCCCCTTTTTTAACCGTTAAATTTATATTATCAAGTGCCCTATATTCATTTTCTTGTCCTTCATGATATACATGGCTAAGATTTTCTATCTGAATAAACTCCAAAGTTCTTCCCCCGTTCGAGCTCTTATTTTGCACACGTAAAAAGAGCTGTTTTGCAACAGCTCTTATTATACTAGATTTACATTGTTAACACAAATCCATTTTCAGGTAAACAAAATAATCCCATTTATCATTCTATAGATTTTGTTATATCCTTTTTATAAAAGATTGCATCTAAGCTTTTCATAACAATTCAACTTACTTTTCCATGTGTCCAAAAAAAACATCCTATAATTATTATGCAAATGCGGTTCAATACAAAAACATTTGAACAGATTAAGGGGAATTTTATATTCAATTCCCGACTTCTTATACCTTTATTCTTCATACTATAGGAAATCACAATTTATTCCGATATAAATTAAAAATTTTTATGCTTTGTCATATACCCTCTGAATAAATTCACGTGCCATCTCTGCATTTTCTGGTACAGTATCCTCGAGTGTCACCTGCACAAAAGGTTTTTCCTGCTTAATAAACTTCATAATTTGACTATAATCCATCACACCTGTACCCGCAGCAACAGAAATAAGCTTACCTTGTTCTATACAAAAATCCTTAATATGTACAACTGCAATATACGCGTCAAGATCTTCAATTGCCCTATCGATAACCGCCTCCCGATTCTCATAATTTTCCAACGAAAGAAGATTAACCGGATCAAAGATGATTTGCAAATTGGGTGAATCAATCGCTTCGAGCACTTCAAGTGCACGCTTAGAGTTGTACACAATATGATTCCACACCGGCTCAATCGCAAAAACGACTCCAAATTTTTCTGCGCAAGCAATAACTGGACGAAGATTTTCTATAAACGTCTGCAATGCTTCCTCACCGTGGCTGGCAGACTCATATACATAAGCTTCGTTTGGTGCTCCTGTTTCTGTCCCTACAACACCACAGCCAAGCTGTGAAGCAAAACGAATATGTGCATAGTATGTTTGCTGAATTTCTGCAAGTTTTTTCTGATTTGGATTAGCCAAATTCAAATAGCAACCTAAAACTGCAATATTGATATTGCTTTTTACAAAAAGTTTTCGAAGATACATCGCATAGCCTGGTGTAAGTGCGGCATTTTTTACCGAGTATTCCTGCACAGTCTTTGACAGTGCAAGATGAACACAAGAAAAGCCCTTTCTCTGCACAATCGGCAAACGCTCTTCAATTGTTCCCTTTTCCACATCATGTAACCGAATTCCAATCTGTACCATATCACACATTCCCTCTTTATTCATTTCACCGCAAAATTGCAATGATGTAATCGCTTCCAATAATTTTATTTTATCATATTTTTATTGGATATTCTAGGAAATTATATATCTCTTTATTGTATATAACTTTAATCTTTTTATGTAAGCATCACTAATTATTCAGATTTTTCCATTTTTTTATAGCAAAAAGATGAGGCACCTTTACGGTCGCCTCATCTCTACCCTTATACTAATTCAAGAATTGCCATCGGTGCAGCATCGCCGCGACGTGGTCCAAGCTTGAGGATACGGGTGTAACCGCCCTGGCGGTCAGTATATTTCTGTGCAATTTCATCAAACAATTTTCTTACAACTTCTTCATCCATCGTACGCGCAATTGCCAGACGACGAGCTGACAAATCACCGCGTTTAGCTAATGTGATCATTTGTTCAGCAAGGCCACTTACTTCCTTGGCCTTAGTTTCCGTCGTTTCAATGCGTTCATGCATAAAGAAGGCAGTAAGCATGCTGCGAAATAATGCTTTACGTGCACTGGAGTTACGTCCTAATTTTCTGTAGCCCATTGTTTCCCTCTCCTATTCTTCAGTTTCAACAAGCGATAAATCAAGTTCCTGCAATTTCTTTTTAACTTCTTCAAGAGACTTACGACCAAGATTTCTTACCTTCATCATATCTTCTTCACTCTTTGAAGCTAAATCAGCAACTGTGTTGATATTAGCCCTCTTGAGACAATTATAAGAACGAACTGACAAATCCAAGTCTTCAATCGTCATTTCTAAAACTTTAGAAGCATCACTTTCTGGTACTTCTGTAAATGTTCCTTCTTCAACTTCTTCTTCTTCAGGAAGGCCTGCCATATTCTGGAACAGCTTCAAATGCGCCACAAGAATACTGGCGGATTTACTGACTGCTTCTTCCGGGCGAATAGAGCCATCTGTCCACACTTCCAGAGTCAACTTATCGTAATCTGTAACGTTACCTACACGTGTATCCTTTACGGTATAGTTTACTCTCTGGATTGGAGAAAAGATCGAGTCAATAGGAATAATACCGATTACATGATCCGGTTTTTTATTCTTATCCGCTGGAACATAACCACGACCGCGTTCAACCGTCATTTCAATCTTAAGCGATCCAGTTTCATCAACTGTCGCAATATGAAGTTCAGGATTGAGGATTTCAACATCTGCATCAGTAATGATATCAGCTGCCGTAACTTCCTTTTCTCCATCAACATCAATACGGATTACACGTGGTTCTTCACTATACATTTTCAGACATAGTGATTTTAAGTTTAGAATGATATTCGTAACGTCATCCCGAACACCAGGAATCGTCGAAAACTCGTGGAGTACTCCGTCGATTCTGATGGAGGTTATTGCAGCACCCTGTAATGAAGATAATAGAATACGGCGTAAACTGTTACCAAGCGTAGTACCATAACCACGGTCAAGCGGTTCACAGACAAATTTACCATAACGACTATCTTCACTGATTTCCACTATCTCAATCTTCGGTTTTTCGATTTCGATCATCTGGAATAACCCTCCTCAATAATTCTATGCGTATTAACACATGATGTCCATATAACAAAACACAGACATATTATCTGGAGTACAATTCGACAATCGCCTGTTCATCGACTGGGACATCAATTTCATCACGATTAGGAAATCTTGTTATTGTACCACTCATATTTGCTTTATCAGCAGAGATCCAAGCTGGTGTGCTCAAAGAATCATACGATTCAACAAGTGCTTTAAAGAAGTCATTTGCACGACTCTTTTCTTTGATTGCAATAACATCATTTACTTTTACAAGCGCAGACGGAATGTCAAGACGCTTACCATTAACAGTTACATGACCATGCGATACAAGCTGACGAGCTTGTTTGCGTGTAGCTGCAAGACCTAGACGAAATACAACATTATCAATTCTTCTTTCGAGAAGACCTAATAAGTTTTCACCTGTAACCCCTTGCATCTTCTTTGCTTTATCATAGTAAGATCTAAACTGCTTTTCTAAAATACCATAAATAAATTTTGCTTTTTGCTTTTCCTTCAACTGCGTACCGTATTCACTTACTTTGCGGTTTGTACGGCGTGGTTGGCGTTTCGACTCTTTGCTCAAACCGACAACAGCTGGTTCGATACCGAGGGAACGGCATCTTTTGAGAGCTGGAACTCTATCAATTGCCATCTATATTTGCACCTCCTATTATACTCTTCTACGTTTCGGCGGACGACACCCATTATGTGGAATTGGAGTAACATCTTTGATCATGTTAACTTCAAGGCCCGTTGCCTGTAAGGATCTGATTGCTGCTTCACGACCTGCACCAGGTCCTTTTACATATACTTCAACTTGTTTTAAGCCATGTTCCATTGCAGCCTTTGCTGCAACTTCAGCTGCCATCTGCGCTGCAAAAGGAGTGCTTTTTCTCGAACCTCTAAATCCAAGTCCACCAGCACTTGCCCATGAAAGCGCATTACCGCTTTTGTCAGTAAGCGTTACAATTGTATTATTGAATGTAGAACTGATATGTGCAATACCAAACTCTATATTTTTACGGTCTTTTTTCTTCGTACGAACCGCTTTCTTAATTGCCAATGTTTAACCCTCCTTTATGCTTCTTTTTTCTTACCAGCTACAGATTTTTTAGGGCCTTTGCGTGTACGCGCATTATTCTTCGTATTCTGTCCACGAACAGGCAGACCCATACGATGACGGCGACCACGATAGCAGCCAATTTCAACTAAGCGCTTAATGTTAAGCGACTGTTCACGACGCAAATCACCTTCAACAATAACCTGCTTATCGATTTGATCACGGATTTTTGCAACTTCGTCTTCCGTAAGGTCACGAGTACGCGTGTCTGGGTTAATGCCCGTTACTACTAAGATCTTTTTAGAAGTCGTAAGACCTATACCAAAGATATATGTTAAAGCGATTTCGATTCTCTTATCACGAGGTAAATCTACTCCGGCAATACGTGCCATATATCAAGCACCTCCTTTTATCCTTGTTTTTGTTTATGTTTTGGATTTTCACAAATAACCATTACGTGACCTTTGCGTTTAATTACTTTGCATTTTTCACAAATTGGTTTAACCGATGGTTTAACTTTCATTGCGTTATGCCCCCTTTTCTAACATTGTCCTTTGATTT
>DCFY01000004.1:0-17907 GCA_002315155.1 Megamonas sp. UBA1792 | reverse complement strand
CGGATGAAATTCATGCGAATTTTACCTGATACATGTGCCAATACAACATGACCATTTTCTAATTCCACTTGAAACATGGCATTCGGCAATGCTTCAAGTACTTTACCTTCTACTTCAATTACATCTTGTTTAGACATGAGCTTCTCCCTTTCTTGAAATTGGGTTGGGCCAAAGTCATTCCAGATTTTACTCTATCCAGACCTGCCGAACCGCCATTCGGAATCTGAGGAGCTTTTCGCATTCTACCAATGCCATGCCCAACATCATTGTTATTTTCATCAGGCAAGACTGCCACAAAAACTGTGACAAGTCCTTCTCCTGATATTTTAAAGCTTTGTCTTTGACTATATTGATCGGTGAAATTACCACCGGACATCAAAACACCCGATTTGCCAATGCACATCTTAACCCCTTAATCTTTTGACAATATCCGCAAAGACCTTGTCGATTGCTTTTCTACCATCAAGTTCAGTATAAAGCCCTGCTTTTTGATAGTAGTCAATAAGTGGTTTCGTCTGTGCAACGTAAACAGAAAGACGATTTTTCATCGTAGATTCACTGTCATCTGCCCTCTGATATGTTTCACCACCACATGTATCACAGATGCCTTCTTTTGCAGTTGGCCTGAATGTTACATGATAAGTAGCACCACATTTCTTACAGATACGGCGTCCAATCGCTCTTGCGATAAGATCTTCTGCCGGAACATTAATGTTCAAGACACGAGTAAGCTTTATTCCTATTTCAACAAGAATAGTATCCAGTGCATTTGCCTGTTCTACAGTTCTTGGAAAACCATCAAGAATAAATCCTTTTTTGCAGTCCGATTTTGCCAAACGTTCTCTGACAATACCGATTGTTACTTGATCCGGGACAAGCTGCCCGGCATCCATACATGCCTTTGCCTGCTTGCCAAGCTCTGTTCCTTCTTTTACCGCAGCACGAAACATATCGCCTGTTGATATATGTGGGATATGAAACTCTTCTACCAGATTTTCCGCTTGAGTACCTTTACCAGCACCCGGCGGTCCCATTAATAGGATATGCATTTTAAATCCTCCCCTACTTCATGAACCCTTGGTAATGACGCATTACAACCATCGCTTCAATCTGCTTCATCGTATCAAGAGCCACACCAACAACAATGAGCAGCGCTGTGCCACCAAAGTACACCCCCTGAATGTTTGTCGCACCTGCGACTGCATTCGGTAATATAGCAATGAAAGCAAGGAAAAATGCACCTGCAAGCGTGATACGAGTCATGACATGATCTAAATATTCTGCCGTTGGCTTGCCCGGACGAATTCCCGGTATAAAACCACCGTATTTTTTCAGATTCTCTGCCATATCCGATATCTTTACAGTAACCGCGGTATAGAAATACGTGAAGAAAATAATGAGCAACGCATAAATCGTTGTCTGTAGCGGTGTACCCCACGCAAAATAACCGGCGAGCGTTTTTACCCAAGAAATTTGTACAAATTGAGCAATGGTTACTGGAAACATTAGCACGGATGACGCAAAGATTATTGGAATAACACCCGCTTGATTTACTTTTAGCGGAATGTGTGTAGAGTGTCCACCATACGTTTTCTGGCCAACAACCCGCTTCGCATACGAAACAGGAACTCTACGATAGCCCTGCTGTATCGCAATAACGAATACAACCATGGCAATTGCAATAACTCCAAACAAGAAAACATTAAAATAACTAATTGTGCCTGTCTGTAGATATTTATAAATCGTACCTAATGATTTTGGTAAAGCCGCTACGATACCAGCGAAGATAATAAGGGAAATCCCATTACCAACACCCTGTGCCGTAATCTGTTCACCAACCCACATAAGAAATACTGTACCAGCCGTAAGCGTAATCGCTATAATGGTAATTGATACAACACCTGGGTTCAATATGGCCGCTTTCAGGCCAATCGCCATACCTATGGCTTGAAACAATGCTAAAACGACTGTCAAATAACGTGTAATCTGTGTTGTCTTCTTATGCCCTTCTTCGCCTTCCTTAGACCACTGCTCCAACGTCGGAACTACAACTGTCAACAGCTGTATAATGATGGCTGCATTAATATAAGGAGTAATGCTCATCGCAAATATCGAAAACTTGCTTAAAGCACCACCAGAAAACAAGTCCATTAAACCAAACAAATTGCCATTATTGAATAGTTGTTCAATAACCTGCGGATTTACTCCTGGAACTGGAATATGTGTCCCCATTCTGAATACGGCAAACATGATCAATGTAAATACAATCTTCTGCCGAAGCTCTGGGATTTTGATGATGTTCGAAAGGGCCGAAAGCACCTCAGATCACCTCTACTTTTCCGCCTGCTGCCGTGATCTTACTTTCTGCAGATTTGGTAAAGCCGTTAGCTTTTACAGTTAACTTCTTTGTAATTTCACCATTCCCAAGAATACGAATACCATCCTGAATATTCTTTAGAATACCAATTTCGATAAGAGCAACCGGATCAACCGTTGCACCGTCTTCAAAGCGATTCAGTTCTGCTACATTTACTTCTGCATATTTGTTTGCAAAAATATTTTTGAATCCACGTTTTGGTAATCTACGATAGATTGGCATCTGTCCGCCTTCAAAACCTGTACGAACGCCACCGCCACTACGAGAATTCTGTCCTTTATGACCTCTACCAGCCGTTTTACCAAGACCACTGCCAAGACCGCGTCCTACACGAGTACGAACCTTTTTAGAGCCTGGAGCCGGAGATAATTCATGTAAATTCATTTGATGCACCTCCTTGAGCTTAGTCTTGTATTTCTTCTACAGTAACAAGATGTTCCACCTTGTGTATCTGTCCACGAACTGCTGCGCTGTCAGCAACTTCTGCCGTAGAATTTATTCTGTGTAATCCCAAAGCCTTAACTGTAGCTCTCTGCGTTGCAGGTCTGCCGATCAGGCTTCTGGTAAGAGTGATTTTTAGTTTTACCATTGAAGTGCCTCCTTAACCCAAAAGTTCCTGAACAGTCTTGCCACGAAGTTGAGCTACTGTTTCAGCTTTTTTCAATTGTTCCAAGCCCTTTAACGTAGCACGAACCATGTTGTTCGGATTGGAAGAACCAAGAGATTTTGTCAGGATATCATGGATACCTGCAAGTTCAAGTACAGCACGCGCTGGGCCACCAGCAATGACACCAGTACCTTTGCCAGCCGGTTTTAATAAAACACGACCTGCACCAAACACACCGATAATCTGATGAGGAATTGATTTTTCCTTCAACGAAACTTCGATAAGATTTTTCTTTGCATCTTCGATGCCTTTGCGGATTGCTTCAGGAACTTCGCTGGCTTTACCTAAACCTGCACCAACTTTACCCTTTTCATTACCAACAACAACAAGTGCGCTGAATGAAAAACGACGGCCACCTTTAACAACCTTTGCAACTCTGTTAATATATACAACCTTCTCCTGGAATTCAGGAGTTTCGTTGTCTGTTCTAGCCATTCATGTACCTCCTTTACAAACTCAGAATTTCAAGCCAGCTTCGCGAGCTGCTTCGGCAAGAGCTGCAACTCTGCCATGGTAAATATAACCACCACGATCGAATACAACTTCTTTAACACCTTTTTCTAAAGCACGTTTAGCGATTGATTCGCCAATTGCTTTAGCAGCTTCAACGTTACCGCCATAATTCTTGAACTCTTTATCTTGCGAACTTGCCGCAACAATTGTTACACCATTAATATCGTCAATTACCTGTGCATAAATATTACTCAAGCTACGGAATACATTAAGACGAGGTCTTTCTGCAGTGCCGGAGATATGATTACGAACTCTCAGATGACGTTTTTGACGAGATTTATTTTTATCTGCTTTAAGAAGCAAAATGGTCACTCCTTTCCTTTAAAGATGATTATTTTTTACCCTTCGCGCCAGCCTTACCAACCTTACGACGAACATGTTCACCTTCATACTTAATACCCTTACCCTTATATGGTTCAGGCTCTCTATATCCACGAATCTTTGCTGCCATAGCACCAACAGATTCTTTATTGATACCAGAGATAATAATTCTGTTTGCTGCCGGGGCATCAAGGGTAATGCCATCTGGCGGTTCAACAATAACAGGATGAGAAAAACCAAGCGATAAGTTAAGATTTTTACCAGCTTTTGCTGCTCTATAACCAACACCATTGATTTCAAGATTCTTTGTGAACCCTTCCGTTACACCAAGAACCATATTATTAATAAGCGTACGCGTAAGACCATGTAATGATTTATGCAGCTTATCTTCTGAAGGACGTTCTACTGTAAGTGTAGTACCTTCCAACTTAATGATCATATCTTTGTGACATGTGCGAACAAGTTCGCCTTTTGGACCTTTTACTGTCACCTTGTTTTCGTCTCCGAGAGTAACTGTTACTCCAGCAGGGACTTCAATCGGTGCTCTACCAATTCTTGACATCTGTACACCTCCTAGCTTTTATATATTTACCAAACGTAAGCAATTACTTCGCCGCCAAGCCCTGCTTTGCGAGCCTGCTTATCACTCATAATTCCTTTTGAAGTGGAAATAATCGCAATACCAAGTCCACCAAGTACACGTGGTAGCTGTTCACTCTTCACATACGAACGCAGACCTGGTTTGGAAATACGTTTGATGCCTGTAATTACCTTTTCACGTTCCGGACCATACTTAAGCGTCAGTGTAAGAACACCTTGCTTACTATCTTCAGCAAAGCTGAAGTCTTTTATGAACCCTTCTTCTTTCAAAACGGTAGCAATCGCCTTTTTGATTTTAGAACCAGGGATTTCAACCTTCTCATGGAAAACAGAGTTTGCGTTGCGCAAACGAGTTAACATATCTGCAATAGGATCAGTCATTACCATATAAATCGATATCCTCCTTTCATTCTACTTTAAATTACCAGCTAGCCTTTGTTACACCAGGAATGGCACCTTTGTAGCTTTGTTCTCTAAAACAAATACGGCACATGTCGAACTTTCTCATATAACCATGTGGACGACCACAAATTTTGCATCTGTTGTATTTACGAACCTTGAACTTAGGTTCCTGGCTCCATTTTTCAATCATTGACTTTTTAGCCACAGTCAGTACCTCCTTTTAAGCATTAAACGGCATTCCCATAAATCTGAGAAGTTCTCTTGCTTCTTCATCTGTTTTTGCCGTTGTAACAACAACAATATTCATACCACGAAGTTTATCAATCTTATCATATTCAATTTCCGGAAAAATCAACTGTTCATTCAAACCTACAGAATAATTTCCACGACCGTCAAATGCTTTTGCACTTACACCGCGGAAGTCACGAACACGTGGCAATGCAACGTTCATGAATTTGTCTAAGAACTGATACATACGAATGCCACGAAGAGTTACTTTTGCACCAATCGGCATCCCTTCACGGAGTTTCCAAGCAGCTAAGGATTTCTTAGCACGTGTCAACATTGGCTTTTGTCCAGAAATCTGCGTGAGATCTGTAACAGCAGCATCAAGAGCTTTTGGATTACCTACAGCTTCGCCAACACCCATATTAATGATAATTTTGTCTACTTTAGGAAGTTCCATTACGTTTTTGTAGCCAAACTTTTCCGTCATTGCCGGAACGACTTCCTTTAGATATTTTTCTTGTAATCTATCCACCAGTGTACCTCCTTCCAGAATTATTTAGTCTGATCGATGACTTCGCCGCATTTTTTGCAAACACGAACCATCTTTCCATTAACTTCTTTTTTCGCAGCACGGGTCGCTTTTGAGCAAGCCGGGCAAACAAGCATAACTTTACATGCGTGCATAGGGGATTCCTTTGTCAGAATGCCTCCCTGCGGCGCCTTCTGACTTGGTTTCGTATGACGCTTTACTTTGTTTATACCTTCTACAATAATTTTGTCTTTTTTAGGTAATGCCTGAATAACCTTACCCTGTTTGCCTTTATCTTTACCAGATAATACAAGAACAGTATCATCCTTTTTTACATTTAATTTGCTAAGTGACAAAATGGCACCTCCTCACTTTTAGATTACTTCTGGAGCTAGTGAGACGATTTTCATGAAATCTTTGTCACGCAACTCTCTAGCTACTGGTCCGAAAATACGAGTCCCTTTCGGGGTCTTATCATCTTTGATTAATACGGCTGCGTTTTCATCAAAACGGATATAAGATCCGTCTACACGACGTAAGCCCTTCTTAGTACGTACAACTACAGCTCTAACAACTTCACCTTTTTTAACCATACCACCAGGAGAAGCGGATTTAACTGCAGCCACAATTACGTCACCAATGTTGGCATATTTGCGATAAGAACCGCCAAGAACACGAATGCACATAATTTCTTTTGCACCTGTATTATCTCCAACACTAAGCATTGTTTGTTGTTGAATCATTTGTTAACCTCCCTCTTGAAATTCTTAAACGAGACCTAATAAGATAAATCTTATTTTGCTCTTTCGAGAACTTCAACTACTCTCCAGCGTTTATCCTTTGAAAGCGGACGAGTTTCCATCAAAGAAACCGTATCGCCAATGTGAGCATCATTGTTTTCATCATGTGCCTTAAATTTAACGGTTTTCTTAACCGCCTTTTTATAAAGTGAATGCTGCTCCAGATCGACTACAGCAACTACTACTGTTTTATCCATCTTATCGCTTACAACTTTACCAATTTTAGTCTTGCGTTCATTTCTTTCGCTCATTAGTGGAGCCTCCTTCCTCTGCATATCATTTTGCCGTTAAGTTTGTTAAGCCTTTATTTCTTGTTCGCGCTGAACAGTCTTTATACGGGCAATTGTCTTCTTTACTTCTTTGATACGCATAGGGTTTTCAAGTTGCCCAGTAGCAAGTTGAAATCTGAGGTTAAATAACTCCTCTTTAAGCGAAGCAAGTTTTTGGTTAAGTTCTTCAACACTCATATCACGTACATCATTAACCTTCATTTACTTCACCGCCCTTTACCTGCTGCTCTGTTTCTTCACGTTTGACAAACTTTGTTTTAATTGGAAGTTTATGACCTGCAAGACGCATAGCTTCTTTTGCAATATCTTCCGTAACTCCGTCCATTTCAAACAAAACACGTCCTGGTTTTACAACGGCTACCCAATATTCTGGTGAACCTTTACCACTACCCATACGAGTTTCAGCAGGTTTTGCCGTTACTGGCTTATCCGGGAAAATTTTAATCCAGACCTGTCCACCACGTTTGATATAACGAGTCATAGCAATACGTGCTGCTTCAATCTGCCGATTTGTGATCCAAGCCGGTTCAAGGGCTACAAGACCATAACTGCCGTGGCTTACGGTATTGCCGCGATGAGCTTTACCTTTCATACGTCCACGAAACTGTTTGCGATATTTCACTCTTTTTGGTAATAACATTAAGATTCGCTCCCTTCAACAACGGCAGCAACTGCAGGTATTTTTCTTTCAGGAAGAACTTCTCCCTTAAAGATCCATACTTTCACACCAATACGGCCGTAAGTTGTAGCAGCTTCAGCTGTACCATAGTCAATGTCTGCTCTTAATGTATGAAGTGGAATACTTCCTTCGCGATAAAATTCACTTCTTGCAATTTCAGCACCGCCAAGACGGCCACCTACCATTATCTTTATACCCTTAGCACCCATGCGCATTGTACGGCTTACAGCCTGTTTCATTGCGCGACGGAATGCAATACGACGTTCCAATTGAGCTGCAATATTTTCTGCTACTAATGTAGAATCCATATCTGGCTGTTTAATTTCAGCAATATTGATATCAACATGTTTCGTCGTATATTTCTTCAAAGCGCCTTTAATTTGTTCAATGCCCGAACCACCACGACCAATAACCATACCTGGTTTTGCCGTATGAATCGTAAGCTTCAAACGATTCTTTGAACGTTCTGTTTCAATCTTTGATACACCGGCAATCTTCAGGCTATCCTTCAGAAATGCACGGATCTTTATATCTTCATGCAGGTTTGCTGCAAAATCTTTATCTGCATACCACTTAGCATCCCAAGTCTTTACGATGCCAAGGCGCATACCATGTGGATTAACTTTCTGACCCAATACGTTCCCCTCCTTCTTATCTTTCTTCTACAACAACTGTAATATGAGACGTACGTTTCAATATCTTGAACGCCTGCCCGCGGGAACGCGGATGAATACGCTTGAGCGTAGGGCCCTGATCGACAAATGCCGAAGATACATAAAGCTTATCCACATTCATATCAAAATTGTTTTCAGCATTCGCTACTGCTGATTTTAATACTTTTTCTATTGCTTCAGCACCGACTTTCGGTGTGAATTTTAAGATCGCAAACGCTTCAGCTACGTTTTTGCCACGGATTAAATCCATGACAACACGTACTTTGCGAGGAGCAATGCGAACGTATTTAGCTATTGCTTTCGATTCCACAGAGGATCCTCCTTTCGGCAATTACTTAAGTGTCGTCTTTCTTTCTTCACCAGAATGGCCTTTAAATGTACGCGTCGGTGCAAACTCACCGAGCTTATGGCCAACCATATCTTCAGTTACATAAACAGGTACATGTTTGCGGCCATCATGAACTGCAATCGTATGACCTACAAAAGTAGGCAGAATCATAGAGCTGCGCGACCAAGTCTTAATAACTTTCTTTTCGTTTGCTTCATTCATCGCATCAATCTTCTTTAGTACACTTGGATGAACGTAAGGTCCTTTTTTAACTGATCTTGACAAAGTATGTCCTCCTTTCGCCAGGAAAGCCTTTTACGGCAATCACCTGTCGTTTCTCAGCACATTTTATTTCGTGCGTCCTTTAACAATGAACTTGTCAGAGTTTTTCTTACGACGAGTTGTAGCACCCATAGCGCACTTACCCCATTTAGTAACAGGATGTTTACGACCAACTGGGCTACGGCCTTCCCCACCACCATGTGGATGGTCATTTGGATTCATCGCTACACCACGGTTTGCCGGACGAATGCCGAGCCAACGAGAACGACCTGCTTTGCCGATCGTAATGTTTTCATGCTCAAGGTTGCCGACCTGACCAATTGTTGCACGACAATTGATATGAACCTTGCGAAGTTCCCCCGATGGCATACGAAGAAGTGCATAATCGCCCTCTTTAGCCATGAGCTGAGCTCCCGCACCAGCTGAACGAACAAGTTGTCCGCCTTTACCGATTTTAAGTTCAATATTATGAAGCGTAGTACCAACCGGAATATTCGTTATTGGAAGAGCATTCCCTGGTTTGATATCTGCCTCTGGACCTGAAACAACCTGATCACCAACATTAAGTCCGTTAGGTGCTAAGATATAACGTTTTTCACCGTCTACGTAGTTCAAAAGTGCAATACGAGCACTGCGGTTCGGATCATATTCGATCGTAGCAACGCGTGCCGGAATACCATCTTTTGTACGTTTGAAATCAATCACACGATAAAGGCGCTTATGTCCACCGCCTTGATGTCTAACTGTCATACGGCCCTGCTGATTACGTCCGCCATGACTTTTAAGACTTTCAACGAGGGATTTTTCAGGCTTGTTTGTCGTGATCTCATCAAATGAGGCCACTGTCATAAATCTTCTGCCTGCAGAGTATGGTTTAAAACTTTTTATTGCCACTTGCTTTACCTCCTTTTCCCAAATCTTACGCTTCGAAGAATTCTATGGATTCTCCAGCTGCAAGCTTTACGATTGCTTTTTTATAGTCAGAACGCTTACCAATGCTGCGTCCCATTCGTTTTACTTTACCGGTAACATTTACCGTATTTACCGAAGCCACTTTTACTTTGAATACTTCTGCAACTGCTCTGCTGATTTCAATCTTATTTGCATTATTATTAACAACAAATACATATTTACCTTCAGCCATGAGTGCCGTCGTTCTTTCCGTAATAAGCGGACGGATCAAGATATCACGTGCGTCCATTATTCAAGTACCTCCTCAATACGTGTAATAGCATCTTTCGTAATGAAGAGTTTGTTATGATTTAAAATATCATAAACATTCAATCCAGAAGTATTGATGGCTTTTACACCAGGAATATTGCGCGAAGACTTTTCTACATTTTCAGCTTCATCAGCTGTAATAATGAGAACTTTCTTTTCTACGCTAAAATCATTGAGCATTTTCACAACATCTTTTGTCTTCGGTGCTGCAAAATCAAGATTTTCTAAAACAACAAAATCTCCACTCTGTACTTTATCAGATAAAGCACATTTAATTGCTAAACGACGCTGTTTACGCGGCATCCTAAAAGCATATGAACGAGGTGTAGGTCCAAAAACCGTACCACCGCCAACCCAGATTGGGGAACGCGTTGATCCGCTTCTTGCACGACCTGTGCCCTTCTGCTTCCAAGGTTTACGTCCGCCACCGCGTACAAAACCCCTGGTTTTCGTCGCATGCGTACCAAGACGCTGCGATGCGAGCTGCATAACGACTGCTTGATGGAGCAGCGCTCCATTCACTTCAACGCCGAATATGCTTTCATTTAATTCTAAATCACCAGCCTGCTGACCTGTGACTGTATAAACTGCTACTTTAGGCATAATATAGCATATCCTCCTTCCAATTAGTTTTTACCCGGTTTAACCGTGTTTTTAATAACAACAACGCTATTCTTTGGTCCCGGAATAGCACCTTTAATCAAAAGTAAGTTACGATCAGCATCTACTCTGACTACGCTTAAGCGCTGTACAGTAACACGCTGAGAACCCATATGACCTGGCAGCTTTTTACCTTTTAGTACACGTCCACCATGACCACTAATCATCGCACCAGTAGACCCTGGTTCACGATGTGACTTGGAACCATGCCCCATAGGGCCGCAAGCGAAGTTATGACGTTTGATAGTACCGGCAAAACCTTTACCTTTTGATGTACCTGTAACGTCAACTAATTCGCCAGCACTAAATATATCAACGCCGATTGTATCACCGACTTTATATTCAGAAGCATCAGTCAAACGCATTTCACGAATGAACTTTACTGGTGCAATACCAGCCTTTGCGAAGTGACCTTTCATTGGTTTCGTTACTTTATATTCTTTCATATTACCAAAGCCGATCTGTACAGCATTATAACCATCATTTTCGATTGTTCTGTTCTGAACAACGATGTTTTTTGCAGATTCAACAACTGTAACAGGGACTACTTTACCTTCTTCAGTAAAGATTTGAGTCATACCCAGTTTTCTACCCAAAATTGCTTTAGACATTCATTCCACCTCCTCTTACAATTTGATTTCGATATCCACACCAGCTGGCAAATCCAAGCGCATTAAAGCATCTACAGTTTTGGAAGTTGGTTCTAAAATATCAATAAGACGTTTATGAGTTCTCATTTCGAACTGTTCGCGTGAATCCTTATTAACATGTGGAGAACGCAAAATTGTAAAAATGTTCTTTTCAGTAGGTAGTGGAATAGGACCGGATACCATTGCACCCGTTCTTTTTGCAGTATCAACAATTTTCACTGCGCTCTGATCAAGAGCTTTATGATCATAAGCCTTTAAACGAATTCTAATTTTTTGCTGTTTAGACAATTTATTTTCCTCCTTATCGCTCAGGTTCAAGACCCGAACACTTCTCCGTGCTAGTTCCCTCGCAGACGCGAGCAATCTACCACGTCATCGCATTGGGGGGTACCAAAAAACCTTTATATAAGGGCGACGGATTCGTCGCCCTTATATAATTTAAACATTAATTATTCTTTGATTTCAATTACGCGACCAGCGCCAACAGTATGGCCACCTTCACGAATTGCGAAACGCAAACCTTTTTCGATAGCGATCGGAGTGATAAGTTCAATATCCATTTCGATGTTATCGCCAGGCATTACCATTTCAGTACCTTCAGGCAAGTTTACAACACCAGTTACATCCGTTGTACGGAAGTAGAACTGTGGGCGATAGTTTGTGAAGAATGGTGTATGACGACCGCCTTCTTCTTTCGTCAGTACATAAACCTGAGCCTGAAATTTCGTATGCGGATGAATCGTTCCCGGCTTAGCAAGAACCTGTCCACGCTGAATTTCCTTGCGATCGATACCACGAAGCAATGCGCCGATGTTATCACCAGCAACAGCACTATCAAGCATTTTGCGGAACATTTCAATACCTGTAACAGTTGTGGATTTCGCTGCATCTTCCATACCAACAATTTCTACAACGTCATTCAGTTTAAGTTCGCCACGTTCAACACGACCTGTGGCAACAGTACCGCGACCCGTAATCGTAAATACATCTTCAACCGGCATCAGGAAAGGCTTGTCTGTATCACGAACTGGAGTTGGGATATACTCATCAACAGCATCCATGAGTTCCATGATCTTAGCCTTATACTTTTCATCGCCTTCAAGAGCCTTAAGTGCGGAACCTGTAATAACTGGAATGTCATCACCAGGGAAATCATAACTGGAAAGAAGTTCGCGAACTTCCATTTCGACAAGTTCAAGCAATTCGTCATCATCAACCATATCTGCTTTGTTCAGGAAAACGACCATTGCTGGCACACCAACCTGACGAGAAAGAAGAATATGTTCGCGTGTCTGTGGCATAGGGCCATCAGCTGCACTAACAACAAGGATTGCACCATCCATCTGTGCTGCACCAGTGATCATGTTCTTTACATAATCAGCATGACCCGGGCAGTCAACATGAGCATAATGTCTTTTTTCAGTTTCATATTCAACGTGAGCCGTATTGATTGTAATCCCACGTTCTCTTTCTTCCGGAGCCTTATCAATCATAGAATAATCCATGAAAGAAGCGCCGCCCTTTTCTGAGAGCACTTTCGTAATTGCAGCCGTCAGAGTAGTCTTGCCATGGTCAACGTGACCGATTGTACCAATGTTTACATGTGGTTTTGTTCTTTCAAACTTTTGTTTAGCCATTGTAAGTAATTTCCTCCCTTATTCGCCTTTGTTTTTAGCGACAATATTATCTGATATATTTTTAGGAACTTCATCATAGTAAGAAACTTCCATGGAGTAGTTCCCACGACCCTGAGTTTTAGAACGTAAGTCTGTAGAGTATCCGAACATTTCAGAAAGCGGAACGAACGCATCAATTACTTGTGCACCATTACGCGCTTCCATACCTTCGATACGTCCACGGCGTGAATTCAAGTCACCGATTACATCGCCCATATAATTTTCCGGAACAATAACTTCAACCTTAACATACGGTTCAAGAAGTACCGGCGTAGCTTTTTGAGCACCAGATCTGAATGCCATTGAACCAGCAATTTTAAATGCCATTTCCGAAGAATCGACATCATGGAAAGAACCGTCAAAAACGATCGCCTTAATATCAACCATCGGGTAACCAGCAACGACACCATTTTCCATTGCTTCTTTAACGCCAGCTTCAATCGGATTAATAAATTCTTTAGGAATAGCTCCGCCAACAACTTTATTTTCAAAGCTGAAGCCTACGCCAGGGTCCTGCGGAACAAGTTCAAGCCAGCAATGACCATATTGACCACGACCACCAGACTGACGTATAAACTTGCCTTCTGCCTTAATTGTCTTACGAATTGTTTCGCGATAAGCAACCTGCGGTTTACCAACCGTACAATCTACTTTAAATTCACGAAGCATACGGTCAACAATAATTTCCAAATGAAGTTCACCCATACCGGAAATAATTGTCTGTCCTGTTTCAATATCCGTTCTCACGCGGAAAGTAGGATCTTCTTCTGCAAGTTTCTGAAGTGCAATACCCATTTTTTCCTGGTCGACCTTTGTTTTTGGCTCAACCGCAACAGAAATAACTGGATCAGGAAATACCATTGATTCAAGAATGATCGGCGCATCTTCATCACAAAGTGTGTCACCAGTCGTTGTATCTTTCAAACCAACTGCAGCTGCTATGTCACCGCTGTAGACATATTGAAGTTCTTCACGATGGTTTGCATGCATCTGAAGGATACGACCAATACGTTCTTTCTTTCCTTTTGTTGAGTTGTATACATAAGAACCTGCGGATAACGAACCAGAATATACCCGGAAGAATGCAAGTTTCCC
Source organism: Megamonas sp. UBA1792 (assembly GCA_002315155.1). The sequence goes on along the minus strand of DCFY01000004.1, from coordinate 3,915 downwards.
CACATATGGATCAGCCATAATTTTAAATGCTAAAGCTGAAAAAGGTGCACTATCATCAGACGGGCGATGATCTTCTTCCCCACTATCAGGATCTGTTCCTTTAATTGCAGGTACATCTGTTGGTGCTGGCATGTAGTCAACAACTGCATCAAGCATTGGCTGAACGCCTTTATTTTTATAAGAAGTACCACAAGTAACTGGGCACATCTTGCAGGCGATCGTAGCTTTACGAATAGCGCCTTTGATTTCTTCTTCAGTAAGTTCTTTGCCATCAAGATACTTCATCATGAGTTCATCGTCGGTTTCAGCAACTGCCTCAATGAGTTTCTGACGATATTCTTCGGCTTGTTCTTTTAAGTTATCTGGAATAGCAACCTCATCACTGACTCTGCCAAGATCATCTTCATAAATGATAGCATCCATTTTGACAAGATCGACAATTCCAAGAAAGTCATCTTCCGAACCGATAGGAAGCTGAATTGCAACTGGATTTGCATGTAAGCGTTCATGCATCATTTTAATGACGTTGAAAAAATCCGCCCCAACAATATCCATTTTATTAACGTATGCCATACGCGGTACGTTATATTTTTCAGCCTGACGCCATACTGTTTCAGTCTGAGGTTCAACCCCACCCTTTGCAGTCAATACAGCTACTGCACCATCAAGCACTCTAAGTGAACGTTCCACTTCAACTGTAAAGTCCACGTGGCCTGGTGTGTCTATGATGTTGATACGATGTTCTTTCCAGTGGCAAGTAGTTGCAGCCGAGGTAATTGTGATACCTCTTTCCTGTTCCTGTGCCATCCAGTCCATTGTAGCAGCGCCTTCATGAACTTCACCAATCTTGTGTACTTTACCTGTATAAAAGAGGATACGTTCAGTAGTAGTGGTCTTGCCGGCATCTATATGCGCCATAATTCCTATATTACGAGTTTTTTCAAGTGAAAACTCTCTGCCCACTATTACATCGCTCCTTAAATTTAGATACCTCTAATGATTACCAACGGTAATGAGCGAACGCTTTATTAGCTTCAGCCATCTTATGAGTATCTTCTTTTTTCTTGATTGCTGCGCCTGTGTTGTTAGCAGCATCCATAAGTTCACCAGAAAGTCTCTCATTCATTGTCTTTTCACCGCGAAGTCTTGCATAGTTTACAAGCCAGCGAATACCGAGTGTCATACGACGATCAGGACGAACTTCAATTGGAACCTGATAGTTTGCACCACCAACACGGCGTGCACGTACTTCAAGTACCGGCATAACATTTTTCAAAGCTGTTTCAAACACTTCCAAAGGATCTTTGCCAGTCTTAGCACGAATGCTTTCGAATGCATCATAAACAACTTTTTCAGCAACGCCTTTCTTACCGGAAAGCATTACCTTGTTAATAAATTTCGTTACGATCTTAGATTTATATACCGGATCCGGCAATACATCACGTTTAGGTACAGGACCTTTTCTTGGCATTGATATCCCTCCTTACTTATTAATTTAAATTACATTATTTTTTCTTAGCTTTAGCGCGTTTCGCACCATACTTGGACCTTGACTGTTTACGATCCTGAACACCTGCAGTATCTAAAGAACCACGAATGATATGATAACGAACACCCGGTAAATCCTTTACACGACCGCCTCTGATCAAAACAACACTATGTTCCTGAAGATTATGACCAATTCCCGGAATATAAGCTGTTACTTCAATGCTATTCGTTAAACGAACACGAGCAACCTTACGAAGTGCCGAGTTTGGTTTTTTCGGAGTAGTTGTATATACTCTTGTACAAACTCCACGTTTCTGTGGGCAGTTCTTCAAAGCCGGTGCTGTAGATTTTTCCTGCATACTCTGTCTGCCTTTACGGACTAACTGATTAATTGTAGGCATACATGCACCTCCTTCCTTTAATTTTAAATTTATTATTTAATAATCTCATCGCCCATAATAAGCAACAAAATTTTTAACAATAATAGCTACTTTAAAATCGCTGCGGCAGCCGCACCAACTTCAATTAAACAAGCCTTACCTATCTCTGCCATCGTTTCTACCTTTACAATAGCAACCTGTTTACTTTCACAAAGTGCTTTAAGCGGCATAAGAACTCTTTCATCAGCATCATCCGCCAAAAAAACACACATTGCACTGTCCTTATTCACGCTTTTTGTAACTTGTTTAACGCCAATCACTTTCGTGGCATTTTTCAGTGTTTCAAGCGTCATTTGCTTCACTCCTATATCACCAAATGAATGCTTTTTTCAGGCACTCATATATAATATCATCTATAAAAACTAATGTCAACACCTATTTTATCAACTTTTTATTGCACACGCTACCTGGTGTATCATATTGCTTTTTTTGACAAAAAATATGTTGGGGTAGCAATTAGCTTTTGCTTGCCCCAACATTCATTATTTCAGATAATTTATTTACTTTCCGTATCCGTTACAAGAAGATATACTTTCTTCATTGTATCCACTACATTTTCCTTTGTAAAGCCAAATTTCTTGAAGAGCACATCTGCTGGTGCTGAAGCACCAAAGCCTGGCATGGTTACCGTTGCACCATCAAGACCAATATATTTTCCCCAGCCAAAATCAGAAGCAGCCTCAACAGCAACACGAGACCGTACAGCCGTTGGTAAAATCACTTCTTTGTAAGCTTCTGACTGTTGTTCAAATAGATCCATGCATGGCATACTAACTACACGAACATCGATATTTTCTTTTGCAAGTATTTCTTTCGCTTCAACAGCTAGTGAAACTTCTGATCCACTTGCAATGAAAATACCATCTGGTACAGCCTTTATAGAATCTGCAACGACATAAGCTCCCTTAAGGGCCTCCTTACTGCTTCCAGCAAGCTGAGGCAGATTCTGGCGTGTAAGCACAAGTGCCGTTGGTACCGTCTTACTTGTAAGAGCAAGATACCATCCAGCTGCTGTTTCCGTAGCATCTGCCGGGCGAAACACATTGATATTGGGCAACGAACGAAGCATCGCCAACTGTTCAACCGGTTCATGTGTCGGACCATCTTCACCTACACCAATACTGTCATGGGTAAAAATATACGTTACAGGAATTCCCATGAGTGCTGCTAAACGGATCATCGGTTTTGTGTAATCGCTAAAAACGAAGAATGTTGCAATATACGTTTTTAGACCACCATGCAATGTAATACCATTCGCAATTGCAGCCATCGCAAGTTCTCTTACACCAAAATGAAGATTTCTACCAGCATAGTTATCCTTATTAAAATCACTTTCATCATTCATATGCGTCTTATTCGAAGGTGCAAGGTCAGCACTGCCCCCAATAAGATTTGGCAATGCATCTTTAATACGATTAATCATTGTCCCTGAAAGATTACGTGTTGCTTGCGGTTTATCTTCATGGGCCCAAAAAGATGTGTCATTCAAAAGAGCTTTTGCATCAATTACACCATAGAATTTATCCCAAAGAGCCTTATCCTCTGGATATTTCACGGTGTAGTCAGCAAAAAGCTTATTCCATTTCCCTTCGGCAGCTTCACCTTTTTTAGCAAGTTCCTTATAGTTTGCATAAACTTCATCCGGTACATAAAACGGATCTTGTTTTGGCCACTTAATGTTTTCTTTGAGTTCTCTGACATTATCTTCACCAAGCGGTTCGCCATGGGCACTTGCTTTACCCTGTTTTGCTGGACAACCATAGCCAATCTGCGTTTTTACCGTGATAAACGATGGCTTCGTCGTATCTGCTTTTGCCTTCTCAATTGCCCTGCCGATTGCAGTAAGATCATTGCCATCTTCTACCGTAATCGTTTGAAAGCCAAAAGCTTCCATACGTTTCTGAACATTTTCTGTAAAAGCAATATCTGTACTGCCTTCCATTGATATTTTATTACTATCATAAAGAACGATAAGCTTAGAAAGTCC
>DCFY01000009.1 GCA_002315155.1 Megamonas sp. UBA1792 | reverse complement strand
TGACCATTTCTTTTTTTTCAGCCAGCTCATCTTCCTGATACGCATCCAGTACATCCTGTTTGCGGATAATCGGCGATCGACTCAGCAGCATGACACGCTCAATCATATTTGCCAGCTGCCGAATATTTCCCGGCCACTGACAGCTTTTTAAATAATCCCTTGCATCCTCATGAATGTCTATAATTTGTGGCTGAAGCAAATGCATTTCACGGATCAGCTGCTTTGCCAATAAAGGAATATCATCTTTTCGTTCTCGCAGGGATGGCATGTGAATACGCAATATATTCAACCGATAATACAGATCCTGGCGAAACTTCCCATCTTCTATCATTTGTGCAAGATTCTGATTTGTCGCTGCAATAATACGAACATCAACCGGTATAACAGATTCACCACCCAGCGGCATAACTTCCCGCTCCTGCAGCACCCGCAGTAAGCGAGACTGTAACGCCAGCGGCATTTCTCCCATTTCATCCAAAAAAAGCGTACCTCCATGCGCCAGCTCAAAAAAGCCTTGATGTCCACCTTTTTTGGCTCCGGTAAAGGCTCCTTCCGCATAGCCAAAAAGTTCACTCTCTAGCAAATTTTCTGGTAATGCCGCACAGTTAACAGCTACAAACGGTCCCTGCGCGCGCATACTCATATTATGAATGCTTTGTACAAGCATTTCTTTTCCTGTCCCGGACTCACCTGTTATGAGTATCGTTGACTCGGTTAATGCATATTTAGCAGCCTTTCTTTTCATGTCGAGACAAGACGCAGACTGCCCAATGATATCATCCATATGATATTTAGCAACAAGACCCTTCTGCGACATTTTTTTACGAATATTCCGTTCAAAGCGTTGTACCTCAGAAACATTTTGCACCGTGTAAATTTCTCCGATGACTTCCTCTTTTACTTTTATTTCAACACTTCGCATAGCAACCGTCTTATCTTCCACCTGCCGCAGCATATCATCATCTTTTGCCACTGTCAATTCCGGTATCACGCATCCTATATTTTTCCCCACAGCATCGGTATGTGCTGTCTTAAAAAGCTTTTCAACAACCGGATTGAAAAGCGTAATCTTCCTGTCACGATCAACTGCAATAATTCCATCTTGCGAGTGATTAATTACCATACGCAGAATTTCCGATTTACGCTGTTCTTCCCTTCGTATACGTGCTATAAGCAAAGCTTCATGCAGTGCCTTGTATATAGCTTCCTTCCCCGACTGAATAAGTTCTCCCTGTATTCCAAGACGAATAGCCATCTTTGTTGAAATTGCATCGCCAACGATAAGTCCTACACCTTCACTAACGGCCTTCGCTATCTTTTGTTCTGCTTCCGCCTCTTCCTGAAGAGAAATTTCATAAAAATGAATACCCAGCATTTTCCCCAGCTCATCGCATCCATAAATCATATTAGCAAATCCTGCTATCCCAATTTTATTCGGATAATTACCATTATGAATAAGTGCACGCAAAACATCTGTGACGGTCACCTGTATATGTATAATCGGCACATCAACACATTGTTCAATAAGTGATGCTGTACCGCCGCGGCTCACGATAGCCTCGGCACCATCCTCCACCGCCTTTTGCACACAGCCGGATGCCTCCTGCAGATCGCCTACAATTATATGAATAAGATCTTTATCTGCTTTAAAGCCTTCTTCAACGACAGTTCTTGCCAAACTTGCCAGTGCCTCAAATGGTGCAACAAATAAAACTTGTGTATCCACACGTTCCCCTCCAATTTAAAATTATATATACTTTATATTGTAACACGTCACAAATTGTTTTTAAGCACGCACGATAAGAAAAAAAAGCACTGCACGCAAAATATTTCACCCCCATTGTAAACTCTTTGATTCAATGCTACACTAAAGTCATGTCTTTTATCACGTACTTGTTATGCGTCATTACGCCTTTGCCGGGTTCGTGATTTACTTTAAAATCTGGAGGTTTCTTTATGAGTAACAATGTGTTTTTTCCAAGCTACACCATTGGCGACGATGCCTTTGACAAAATCCCGGAAATTTGTGCCCGGTATGGCAAAAAAGCCGTACTTATCGGTGGCAAAACGGCACTTTCTAAGGTTCAGGATACAGTCACAGCCCTCCTCGAAGAAAGTGGTTTCACACTGCTTGACACCCTTTGGTATGGCGGTGACTCCACTCTCGAAAATGTCAACCTGCTGCTTGCAAGCCCTTCCGTACAGGAGGCAGATATGATCTTCGCCGCAGGTGGTGGTCGTGCTCTTGATACTTGTAAAATGACCGCCCATGCTCTCAGAAAACCGTTTTTTACACTCCCAACCATTGCCAGCACTTGTGCTGCCTGCACTTCGCTCGGGGTTCAATATTATCCGGACGGTCAGTTCCGTGGTGTACATGCATCTGCATACCCGGCAAATCACATCTTTATTTCACCAAAAATCATTGCAGAAGCTCCTATTGAATATATATGGGCCGGTCTTGGCGATACAATGGCAAAATACTACGAGTCCGTCGTATCAACACGCCTTTTAGAGCTCGACCATTCCGATGCACTTGGCATCACCATCAGTAAGATGAGTGCTGAACCACTCTTTGCCTATGCGGCTGATGGCCTTGCCGATGCACGGCAGGGCAAGACCTCTCGTGCATTTGAGCAAACGATTCTTGCCATCATCATTAGTACAGGTCTCGTCTCCAATCTTGCAGAACATAACTATAACACAGGCCTTGCCCATGCAATCTACTTTGGTCTTGTCGCGCTCGGCAAACGCAAAGAAAAGCATCTTCATGGTGAAATTGTTGGTTATGGCATTTTACCACTTTTACTTCTCGACAAGCAGCGAGATGAATTTGAGCGTGTTTACCACTTCAACAAAAGCGTCGGTCTGCCAACTTGTCTCGCGGATATGGATGTCACAGAAAAAGAAGACATTGATATCGTCATTCATACAGCCGCAAATACACCTGATCTTGATATTTGGCCTTACAAGGTTAGTGAAGAAATGGTTCGTGACGCTGTTATGGAACTTGAAGAATACAATAATAATAATTAATAATAAAGAAAGAGCTGCCACATCTGATCATATGCTGCCTCGTACAAGACAATTTTTACTATTGTCTTGTACGAGGCAGCATATCAGGTATGACAGCCCTTTTTCTTTTGTTTTACAGCCATCCGTTCATTTATCATCATGTAGTGCTGATTCCAGCGTATGCCAGGACAGCACAGCACATTTTACACGGGCTGGCATATTCGAAATGTTTTTGAGGGCCACCGCTTCATCAAGGATCTCAAGCGCATCATCGTCGGTAATCTCACGCTTGATCATGCCAAGAAAGGTATCAATAAGCTTTTGCGCCTTCTCTACAGTTTCACCGCGAATAAGGTCTATCATAATAGAGGTTGAAGCCTGTGAGATTGCACAGCCAACACCCGTAAAAGATGCATCCTCAATAATTCCGTTCTTCACCTTAAGTTCCAGCGTGATCTCGTCGCCACAGCTTGGGTTGCGTCCTTTAAGCGTAACGGTCGCCTGCTCGAGATGCTTCTTATTACGCGTTGATTTGCTGTGCTCTGCAATAAGCTCCGTATACACTCCACTAAGATCCATACCCCAGCACTCCCCTCACATGATTCAGACTATCGATAAAGTTATCGACATCCTCCTTTGTATTATAGAAGTAAAAACTTGCACGACAAGTTGCATTAACTCCAAGATACTGCATAAGCGGTTGTGCACAGTGATGTCCTGCCCGAATGGCGATCCCATCGACATCAAGAATTGATGCCACATCATGCGGGTGAATATCTTTGACATTAAATGTAATGACGCCTGTTTTTTTCGTAATATCCTT
>DCFY01000154.1 GCA_002315155.1 Megamonas sp. UBA1792 | reverse complement strand
TTCCTGTAGGAGTTCCTTTGAAATTTGAAGACAATTTTTTAATCAGTGAAGAAATCATTGAAAAGTTTGTGACAAAAAAGACCCGGGCGATTATCGTGAATTCACCGAGTAATCCGACCGGCCGGATTTTATCTGAAGCAGAACTTTCAAGCATTGCTAAAATGGCGAAAAAATATGATCTCTGGGTGATTACAGATGATATTTATGAAAAAATAATTTATGATGGAGGAACACATAAGACACTGGCATCACTGCCAGAAATGAAGGAACGAACCATTGTGGTGAATGGCATGTCTAAGGCGTATGCTATGACAGGCTGGCGGTTGGGCTATTTAGCAGGTCCGGCAAACATTATGAAAGAAATATTAAAAGTTCAGCAGCATTCGGTTACGTGTGCAGCATCGTTCACTCAGATTGGCGGGTTGGCGGCATTAGAGGGAGGCAATGAAGCGATCGATCTGATGGTTAGCGAATATGATAAACGACGGAGGGAGATTACGGCAGCCCTGAACCGTATTCCGGGAGTACAATGTCCATTACCTGAAGGTGCATTTTACTTTTTCCGCGGGTAGATTATAAAGGGATGACTTCTCTTGAGCTGGCAAAGTATTTATTGGATGATGCCCATGTAGCCGTGACTCCGGGGATTGCTTTTGGTGAGGCGGGCGAAGGCTGTATCCGACTTACGTATGCAACATCCTTGTCCAACCTTAGAGAAGCTGTTAAACGAATTGAACAAGCTTTAAGGTAAAAGACATTGACCGTATTTTTCTATCGCTGGCAGCCATGATTTAGTAATAAAGGAATCGATAAGCTGCAATTTAGACGAAGTATCAGCGGTTGGATGTGAGTGAACTATTTTGTAACAGATTCGCACGGGCGGTTCTTCCGATAAATACTGGAAAGCGCAGGGATGATCTTTTTGAAAAGAAATAGCAATTGACATGGGAACAATGCTCCAACATTCAGGATCGGTCACCTGCATCATCAAGGACAAAAACAGCGGCATAGAATCTATGTCAATGCGTCTGTCGCAAAATGGGTCCCAAAATCGATTATGCCAGAAGTCGTAGACCGGGCCCCAGCTGGAAAAAAATTCTTTGTTTGGATTCAATTCAGATGGGTGAACGGTTGTTTCTTCCAGTTCCTTGGTTAAACCAGGTTTCAATACAACCATTGTTTCCTTAAAAAAAGGAGTAACAATGACATTTGGTATCATCAGCTCATGTAAAGCAAAGCCAATATCAAGTTCTTTTGACTGTATTAATGAATAAAGTGCAGGCGAGTGATTTGTGCGAATTCTCAAACGTATTGTTTGGCAGTTGTATAGTGCATAATAAAGTGGAGCAATCAGATAGTTTGTGATGCTGTCCGTAGCGCCAATTGTAAGGGGAACGGTATCACTGCTGCGCTTGAGCTGATGCATATCCTGAAAAAGAGTATTCCAGCGTTCAGCGACAGAAATGAATCGTTTGCCGAAGGCAGTCAGGACAATGGTTCGTTCTCCTTTATGACGTTCAATAAGAGGAACACCAACCTCTTGCTCTAAAAGTTGAATTCGGCGGCTTACAGTAGATTGTGTTAAGTGCAAAACTTCTGCTGCTTTTGAGAATGTGCCAGAACGAGAAATTTCTAAAAAGGCTTCTATACCATTATAAAGCATAACGACATCTCCTATTCTGCTAAAAATCTATTTCATTAAAGCATACATTATTTTTTGTGTCAATTGAGTAAACAAAGAGGAGTGAATTTAACATGGCAAATGTAGGCTGCAAAATAATTACGGATTTTGTGCGTCCTGATAAATCTTTAGTTGAAGCGTTTCGAGGGATTCCTGTTGCAAATATTGATGACTGCATGAATCGGATGGCAGCAGTTCATCAGGACATCAATCCGGTTAATAAAACAAAATTATTGGGGATTGCGTTCACGGTAAAAGTACCAAATGGTGATAACCTTATGTTTCATAAAGCAATGGATCTGGCTAAAGAAGGCGATGTTATCGTTATTGATGCAGGAGGAGATACTTCGCGGGCGATTTTTGGAGAAATCATGACAAGCTATTGTAAGTCCAGAAAATTGGCAGGTCTTATTATAGATGGAAGTATTAGAGACTATGATGCTCTTTCTAAAATGGATTTCCCAGTGTATGCTCGCGGTGTCACACCTAATGGTCCATATAAAAATGGTCCGGGCGAAATCAATACTGTAATTAGTTTTGGCGGACAAATTGTTCATCCAGGAGATATTATTGCTGGTGATGAAGATGGAATCATCATCATAAAACCAGAAGAAGCAGAAGAACTTGCTAATAAGGCAAAAGCAATTTCAGCGGGCGAAGAAGATACAAAAAATGATATAGAAAAAAATGGCAGGTTTGATCGGCCTTGGGTGGATGAGAAACTTAAAGCAATTAACTGTACAATCGAATAGGAGGATAATAATATGTCAAATACGTATAACCCTTATCAAAACATGCTTGATGTTTTGGACGATGCCGCTTTGAAACTTGGATTAGAACATAATGATTATATTACACTTCGGACGCCTGAGCGTGAGTTGGTTGTTTCGGTGCCAGTCATTATGGATGACGGACATACTGAAGTTTTTACCGGCTACAGGGTACAGCACAGCAGTTCGAGAGGTCCCTGCAAAGGAGGTATTCGTTTTCATCCAAATGCCGACCTTGATGAAGTAAAGGCATTAGCAGCATGGATGTCCTTTAAATGTGCGGTTGTAAATATACCTTATGGCGGAGCAAAAGGCGGGGTGACGTGCGATCCGGCAGAACTAAGTATGTCAGAACTGCAACGACTGACAAGACGTTACATTGCAATGATTTTGCCTTTGATTGGACCGGAAAAAGATATTCCAGCACCTGATGTTGGTACCAATCCACAAGTTATGGCTTGGATAATGGATACATTTAGTATGTTTAAAGGCTACTCAGTTCCAGGCGTCGTAACTGGAAAACCCATAGAGATCGGTGGATCTTTAGGGCGAACGGAAGCGACTGGACGAGGCGTAATGCTTTCAACCCTTACAATGCTGGATAAGCTGGGACTTGAAGCCAAAAATATGACAGTTGCTGTTCAAGGCTTCGGAAATGTTGGTAGTATCGGGGC
>DCFY01000005.1 GCA_002315155.1 Megamonas sp. UBA1792 | reverse complement strand
TCGGCGTTGAATACCTGTGCCGCCTGTTTTTGTGCTTCACAGGCAGGCCCCTCGTGAATCAGAAGGTCCCCCAGCTTCACATCGGCATTGCAAATATCTGAACGAAACAGATTTTCTCCATAAAATTCGTAAAGATACCGTCCTGCCGGATGCTTGCGGAAGAACTGTCCGCCCTGATGTCCCGGACAATCAAATGCCGCATTACCGCTTTCTACATATTCACTTAATGCCTTGAAAAAAGGTGGTAAAACCTTTTCTTCATATAAAGCAGCTGCCGCTTCAATCTGGCGGCTATATAGGCGCAAGTCAAAATGCGTCGTATCCATCACATGATAAACCCGCCCCACAAAAGCTTCTTCCAGAGGGCTGTCTTTGACCAGCACAATAAAAATCGGAATCTCAAACTTCGTATTCTGAACAGCCTTTGCATAACTGCTTTCTTCGCTCGTGAGAACAACCGCAGCAACATCTGTATAATCTGTCTGTCCTGCCTCTATCAAATCCCGTTCCGTCGTAAAATACTTTTTAGCTTCAGGTCCATAAGCAATTTTAAAATGTCTCATTTGCTTCCTCCTACTATTCTAATGAAATCGTTTCTAAAAAAGTATTATGAAGTTTTTAGTAAGTTTTGAGTTCGCTTCACCCACCGGCCGGTCGGGTTTGTATAATTTTATTAATCTAACTATTCAACTTACATACTTATTATAATTCATATATGACAAAATATCAAGAGTTTTATGTTATATATGACTGAAAGAGGTTTTGATTATGTCACATGATTTATCCACATTGGGAAAACGTCTGTTTCACCTGAGGCATTCCAACAATAAAACACTTCAGGAAGTCTCTGATGGTACAAATGTATCCAGCAGCAACTTAGGCAAATATGAAAAAGATCAGGTACAGCCGACTGCTGAGTCTATTATTTCTCTTTGTAAATACTACGGCGTTTCTACCGACTGGTTATTAAAAGAAACAGCGACAGCTTATTCCGTCACATTTGACAGAGAAACAACTGAAATGATTCAGACAATACAAACCATGATGTCTGACCCAGACCCGGATATCCGTGCCTGGGCAAAAATTCAATTTCGTAAAACATTTGCAGAATATATGCCAACAAAAAAATAATAAAAATGACAATCAATTAAGCATTTATCAATTGATTGTCATTTTTTATATACTATTTATTTCAGCATCTATTGATATATTATTTCACATCATACGTATAAATTTCCATGAATATATGCTTTAAACAAAGCCTTGTAAAATAAAAACCAACAATTCATGCGTATTTAATTTTTTACTTGCCTCTATCTTTATTATGAACCTCAAAAGGCCGTCTGCTTGAAAACAGACGGCCAATAGCGCTATACTTTTATATTTCTTTGTAACATCCTACTAAAGTTATCCGTTTTCACCAAATAGTTTGGCTTCAATCTTCTGGCCTGTAGGTGTTTTAGCCAAGCCCGCATCAGACGTTTCCCGCAGACTCGCCGGCATCAGACAACCAATTTCATTTGAGGCCGAAATCACTTCATCTGGAGGAATTACACTTTTAATTCCCGCCAATGCAAGTTCGGCTGCTACCAAAGCTTGAACAGCACCAAACGCATTACGCTTCACACAAGGAACTTCAACTAAGCCTGCCACTGGATCACATACAAGACCCAGCATATTTTTCAGGGCCAGTGCCATAGCTTGTCCTGCCTGTTCCGGTGTCCCTCCGGCCATTTCTACAACAGCAGCTGCTGCCATGGCAGATGCCGAACCGCACTCGGCCTGACAGCCGCCTGCTGCTCCTGCAAGCGATGCATGTTCATTAATAATCAGCCCTACCCCTGCCGCCGTAAATAAAGCTGAAATAAGTTTTTCGCGAGGTACGTTAAGAGCCTCCCCTGCAGCTAATAGTGCCCCGGGCAAAATTCCACAAGAACCCGCTGTAGGGCTTGCCACAATACGCCCCATAAGAGCGTTTACTTCACTGACAGCCAATGCATACTGAATAGCTTGCTGCGTAACTCTACCCAATAGTCCTTTCCCTTTTGCGTATTCGCCAAACCGTCTGGCATCACCGCCGATCATTCCACTAACGGTTTTTTCCTGACTGCTCTTTCCCTTTTCTACCGCTTTTATCATTACTGTCAGACGCTCATCCATTTGCTGCCAAACCGTTTCCCGGTTCGTCCTGCTTTTTTGTACTTCATACTTTATAATGACTTCCGACAATGTTTGCTGTCCGTTAACAGCCAACGCGGTCAAATCCATAAAAGTGGAAAAATGCTCCATATGATTACCTCCTAGCTGGGTACTATTAACATCGCTACCTTAACGGCGGGTATATTTGCTACAATCTTATATGCCTGATGTGAAATGGGTTCATCTGATTCTAAAATCATTAAAGCTTCGGCACCACGCTCTTGCCGGGAAACACGCATAAACGCTACATTTGCTTTTTCCTTCGCCAATACTTGTGTTATGAGTGCCACGACTCCCGGACGATCTTCATGAATGGTAAGTAACGTAGCATACTCGCCTGTAAATTCCACCTGATAGCCATTTATCTGCGTAACAATAATACTTCCGCCGCCAATAGAAGATCCCATTACTGAAACTTTCCGGCCCGACCTTCCAACCATTTCAAAAAGTGCAGTATTAGGATGCACTTTAACAAAATCCTGCTTGACAAATTCAATCTTCATACCTGCTGCTGACGCAAGCATCAGCGCTTCAGGTATACGTTCATCATCGGAAGAAAAGCCAAGTAAGCCTGCGGCAATAGCTTTATCTGTCC
>DCFY01000159.1:18681-22950 GCA_002315155.1 Megamonas sp. UBA1792 | reverse complement strand
TTGTATAATCTTTCAAAGCATCTTCATATTTCTGTAAGGCTTCATATGCATAGCCTCGGTTCGTATAAGCAACACGAGCTTCCGGAGCAAACTCGATTGCCTTTGTATAGTCAGCAATTGCTTCCTCATACTTATTCTGAAAACGATAGACTACGCCGCGATTGATATAGGCCGATACATTTTTCGGATCAAGCAGCAAAAGCTTCGTATAGTCTTTTTCTGCTTCACTATAGTTCTGCATCGTCATATAAGTAATACCACGATTTAGATAAGCAATTCCATTTTTGGGTTCCAATAAAATCGCTTTAGAAAAATCCCTGACAGCCTCCTCGTTTTTGTTCTGAATACGATTGACAATACCACGATTAACATAGGCTATGGCATTTTTTTCATTGAGTTTTATAGCCTGAGTATAGTTTTTGACAGCATCTTCAAAGTTCTGCTGCTTAAAGCTTTCATTACCGGCAACCAATGCTGCCATATCCGGGGATACAGTCGTTGCTTGTGCTGTTACCGGCTGTTGCGCAGCTATTGCAGCAGGTGCTTCTGCTGCGCTAACCGTTGACATACTTACTAACATTGCCATAACAGACGCTGTTAAAAATACTTTTTTCATGAAAATCCCCCTATTATTTTATCTTATTCTCTAATCGCAAACTTTCCTTCTTCGGTGATGATACTTATTTTTTCCTTTTTTCAGTGCGGTCATAGTAAACGTAAATACACTCGCACAGCTAATAAATATCATAATGATGAGCATGCTTTTTAAAAAAGCTGTAACAAAACAAAAAGACACAGCCCGATGCCTGCACCCACGATGGACCCATTCATGCGAATCCACAAAAGGTCAGGCTCCACCTTGTCATAGACAAGATGATTCATTTGCTCATCCGTCATGTTGGAAAGAACTTCCCGCACGATGGTTCCCACCATCGTCTGCGCTTGCAAAACCGTACGCCCGGCAAGATCATAAAGGAACCGGTCCATCATTTTCTGCAGCCGTTCATCCGTCTGCAGGGCCTTACAGCAGCCTTGGATCTCTAGCAGAAAAACCCTCCGCAGGATTTTTTCAAGTGAAGCCTCATCTGACTCTTCGGCTGAATGATTAAGCAACTGCCGCCGCAGTGCAGCAGCAGCCTCCTTTAGCTTTATTTCAAGTGGCAGATCTGCCAGCACATCTGCACGCCAGGACACAAAAAACTGCTGAAACTCATTATTCTGGACCGTCTTCTGTACAGCACTATGCAGCGTCCGCAAAATCATCTGCCGCGTCAGGCTGTCCTCCTGACGCATTTCTGCCAAAAGAGTGAGAAGCTGCTTCTGCAAAAGTTCGGCTGCCTCCGTGTAGTTCACAATATTCATTGCCTGTGCAATACTTGCAAAAAATGTTTTTACCGTATCAGCTGTCTTTTGCTGACTGTAATCTTCAAGAAGTTTCTCGATCACTTGAAGCGCTTCTGGTGTATTTACTTTTTTTTCGAAAAAAGCAATAATATTTATCACAAGATCCTGCTCTTTTTCCCGACAAATCCATTCACCAATATCCGCAAAAAGCTCCTCCTGCGGAATTGCCGACAGTTTGCGACGAAAATCATCTGCCAGCAGTGTCGGGTTAAGCTGCTGTAATTTGCGGCGGCTATAGTGAATCAGCCAGCGCAGCAGCATCTCCTGCTGTTCTTTTTTATTCAACCATTCCAAAAAAAGTGCTAAAAATTTCAAATGCTTAATACGTTGGAAAATCTTTTTCTTTGAAAAGAACTCACCCTGTACCATCGTCACGCAGGCCGTAACAAAAACATCACGCTTACGTGGCAGAATAGCCGTATGATAAGGAAATCCCAAAGGTTTACGAAAAAGTGCCGTCACCGCAAACCAGTCGGCTACACCACCAATGAGTGCTGCTTCGCAGCAAAACTGAAATCCATGGGCAACAATACTGTGTGGATATTCCAGCCGCAAGCAAAGCGAAAAAACAAAAAACATAGTTGCCGCTGCCAGCGTCTTATCAGCTTTATTATAAGACTGCCAAAGACCCATTATCCCCACATCCTTTCTACAACAAAAGCTACGGTATAGAGCAGCATGCCAACAATTGAACCAACAATTGAAC
This sequence comes from Megamonas sp. UBA1792, assembly GCA_002315155.1. The sequence goes on along the minus strand of DCFY01000159.1, from coordinate 20,840 downwards.
CATTGATACGAATCATCTGCAAATCATCGGCGACACGTGACTCGACAAATACAACAAGATTTTCATCCGTAAACTCTTCCAGCCGTTCCCGAATAAGTTGATTGATAAAATCATGATGGCGATCAATTTCACCCGCTAAAATACGCTTAATAAAGCTGTCGCAACGAAGCTGTTGTCGTTTATCCGCCGCAAAAGTATCAATTTTTTCATCGATAAAGGCATTGACTTTAGGCAGCCAGACCGACTCTGCCTGTCTGACATGCTGATCCAACCACTCAGAAATCAGTCCATCAACATGAATGTGATTCACAAGTTCTGCCCACCACCGCAAAAAATCCGCCCTAAAAACACGATCCGCCTCCAGCGCTGTCACCTTGTTTTCCATCCAGAGGCGCAATTCACCTCGTGCCGGGACACCCGGGTCCTTCAATTCTTCCAAATATGCAAGCAGTTCGTTTGTAAAAACCACACACAAACGTTCTTCCGATAAATCCATCGCCTGAATCAGAAGCATCCGACCAAGCGAATTATTTTCATAGCGTGCCTTAATCACAGAAATATTTTCACGCAAAATTATCTGCAGCTCTGGATCGACTACACTTCGTTTTGCTATTTCCAACAGAAAAAAAACAATATCATCTGCATACCCCTGCTTCAAGGACTTTTTCACAATCTGCAAAACACTCTCTGCCAAAGAAAGCTCATCCAAACTCCGACGCACCACTCTGTCAAGTTCCCGGCCAATAGACTTTGTATCCAGCTTACGGACCACATCGGTAAGCAGTGCATCAAGAATATACTTCAGTTTATCACGTCCGTCTTTATTTTCCAGATAGTTCACAAGCATTTGTGCCGTGTCTTGCTTATGAACCACCTTCATAATGTTTGTCGAATTCAAAAGATCATCACTGGCAAAATCAACGATTGCATCCATAATTCGTTTGCGATTGCGCACAAGAATCTGTGTGTGATACGAAATCCCCAGCGGCTTACGAAAAAGTGCTGTCACCGCAAACCAATCAGCCAAGCCTCCGATCATCGCCGCCAAAAACCCATTATTAATAAGACCGCCGCTAAAACCTGCATTTGTATACGGATACGTAAAAATAAATCCTGCCACACTCACAAGCAATGCCCCGGTCGCTTTATATCGCTTCTGCATAATCTCACCTCAAAATTCTTACATAGCCTTATCTATTTCGCTATACACATCTTTTTCTCCTGCAAAAGATCCACGCTATACATTACTGCTTTTTTCCCAGCAAAAAGGAGTGTGCAGTTTCTGCAGCACTCCTTTTTGCTTACAATACTCCTATAACCGACATTTGAAATCTTCATACCCAAATTTCTTTATAATTTTCCAATGACGCTCTTCATCGACTGCAATTATAGACGGCAGTTTCATACCATTAAACGTATTATTCTTTACCATCGAATAGATTGCCATATCACAAAAAACAATACGATCACCAATTTGCAAAGGTGCATCAAAGGAATATGTGCCAATAATATCACCCGCAAGACACGTTGGGCCACCAAACGTATAGGAATACTTTTTTTCGCCTGGTTCACCGCTGCCAATCACCGCTGGACGATATGGCATCTCTATGACATCCGGCATATGGCAGGCCGCCGACGTATCGAGAATAGCGATTTTTTTCCCATTGTCAATAATCTCAAGTACTGTCGACACAAGAAAACCTGCATTAAGCGCAACCGCCTCACCCGGCTCAATATAGACCTCAAGCCCGTAGTCTTCCTGCATATGGTGGATACACTTCTCAAGACGTAACCGATCATAATCATCGCGTGTGATGTGATGGCCCCCACCAAAATTTATCCACTTCATCTGATGAAGATACCTGCCAAACTTCTTCTCAACCGCCATGAGCGTTTCTTCCAAAGCATCAGAATTCTGCTCGCACAGCGTATGAAAATGAAGCCCCGTAAGGCCTTTAAGTTTTTCCGGCACAAAATTTTCCAACGTCGTCCCAAGTCGTGATCCCGGTGCACACGGATCATAAATCGCGTGATTCTGCGTCGAACATTCCGGATTAATGCGAATGCCGCATTCCTTTCCTTTTGCAAGTGCTGTTGGGCCAAACTTTTCCCACTGTGAAAACGAATTAAAGATAATGTGATCGCAAATCTCTACAATT
>DCFY01000159.1:0-18340 GCA_002315155.1 Megamonas sp. UBA1792 | reverse complement strand
ACCACTTGCCGCAGTCCCCGCGAGATACTTCCCTACGAGCGGATAAAAATGATACATGGAAAAAGCCTTCTGCGCGAGAAGAATATGACAGCCAGTTGCCTTCTGTATTTCATCAAGTATTGCCAGATTCTTTTTAAGCAGCAATTCATCAATAACATAGCACGGTGTCGGAACCTCCTGCCATTCCTTATTGTATCCTGGTACCATGGTCAATCCACCATTTCCGGTTGGAAACTTTCTTTCCACGGCAGACCCCACTTGTTAAGTGCATCCATGAATGGATCAGGATCAAACTCTTCAATATTATGTACTCCCGGCTTCTTCCATTTCCCCGTCATAACAAGCATGGCGCCAATCATTGCCGGAACGCCCGTCGTATAGGAGATCGCCTGTGAGCCAACTTCCCTGTAGCATTCCTGATGATCACAAACATTATAAAGATAGTAGCTCTTGACCTTATTATTCTTCTTTCCACGGAAGATACAGCCAATATTTGTCTTACCTTTCGTACGTGGACCAAGACTTGCCGGATCTGGTAATACTGCTTTAAGAAACTGAAGCGGTACAATCTTCTTACCTTCAAAATCAATTGGAACAATTGATGTCATACCAACATTTTCCAAACATTTGAGATGCGTAAGATAACTCTGCCCAAATGTCATATAAAAACGAATACGCTTGATGCCTTTAATATTGAGGCCAAGAGATTCGAGTTCTTCATGATGGAGCAGATACATATCTTTTTCACCAATTTCCGGAAAGTTATAGACACTCTTTATTTCCATTGGCTCCGTCTCAATCCATTTTCCGTTTTCCCAATAGCTTCCTTTTGCTGATACCTCACGGATGTTAATTTCCGGGTTAAAGTTTGTAGCAAATGGATAACCGTGGTCACCGTCATTGCAGTCGAGAATATCAATATAGTTAATTTCATCAAACTCATGCTTCATTGCATAGGCACTGAATACACCCGTCACACCCGGATCGAAGCCACTGCCAAGAAGTGCTGTAATACCTGCCTTCTCAAAACGTTCTCTGTAAGCCCACTGCCATTTATATTCAAATTTCGCCGTATCGACTGGCTCATAATTCGCCGTATCTACATAGTTTGTCTTTGTTTCCAGGCATGCATCCATAATTGTAAGATCCTGATACGGCAGTGCAAGGTTTAGCACAACATCCGGCTTAACCTTGTTAATAAGCTTTACAAGTTCATCAACATGGTCTGCATCGACCTGTTCCGTTGTTATCCGCGTCCTGCTGCCACCCTCCAGTTTTTTCTTAAGTGCATCACATTTGCTCTTTGTACGACTGGCAATACAGATTTCTTCAAACATCTCACTATTTTGACAACATTTGTGTATTGCGACACTCGCAACTCCACCACAACCAATAATCAATGCTTTTCCCATTTATAAAAGACCTCCCTTATTTATTGTAAACTCTATATTTTTACTCTTACTTATACCATGGATGGTCCTTCAATGTAAGGACGTTCAAGACTCAATAAAAGCTCACGCAGCAACTTCAGGGCAACTGCTGTCGATGCACCGCTCTGATCATAGACCGGCGAAAGCTCATTCATATCGCAGCCAACAATATTGAGCTTTGTAACTTTCAGTATGGCGTCCAGCAGGGAAAGGAAACTTACACCACCCGCTTCTGGTGTCCCCGTTCCCGGAAATACAGACGGATCAAGTATATCAAGATCAAGCGTGAAATAGACTGGTTTACCCGCAAGTTGTGCAATGACAGTCTCCAAGCCATCAAAGTTAAACATCTGCAAGCTTGTATGATTTTTAGCCCAGCAAAACTCATCACGCTCGCCACTACGGATTCCAAACTGAAAAATATGGTTATCGCCAACCATTTCCCAGACACGCTTTAAAACCGTTGCATGTGACAACCGTGCACCAAGATATTCTTCACGCAGATCGGTATGCGCATCAAAGTGAATAATATGCAGATCCGGATATTTCTCAAAAACGGCCCGAACTGCACCAAGTGTTACAAGATGTTCTCCCCCAATCATGAGTGGCTTTTTTTTATCAGCAATGACTTCTGCCGTAAAATCATGGATAGAAGCCAATGCCTTCTCTGTATCCCCGAAACAAAGTTCAAGGTCGCCACCATCAAAGACAGCTGCATCCTCCATATCCAGGTCCTGATAGGGACTATAAGTTTCAAGCCCATACGACTCTGCACGCATCGTACGGCTCGCAAAACGCGTTCCTGGACGATAGGACGTTGTCGAATCGAATGGTGCACCGAACAATACAATGCGCGCATCCTTATACTCACCCTCGCAGCCCAGAAAAGTTTCTATATTTTTATTCAACATCGCGTAACATTTCCTCCACATAGTTTGGCAGTGCAAACGAGCCAGCATGCAACTGCGTATTATAGTAACGCGTCTTCAGACCCAGCGCATTCCACTTGACCCAGTTTGCGTCCCTAATCGGATGGTACTTCTTCGATGCAAAACCAAAAAGCCAGTGACCTGATGGGTACGTCGGAATATGAGCCTGATATACGCGGCTTATCGGAAACGACTCAACAATCCGCTTATGCGCACGCTGCATGGCATAAGCATCTTCTTTGTAGAATGGACTTTCATGCTGATTGACCATGACACCGTCTTCCCTCAGTGCCTTGTAACAGTTGCCATAGAATTCCTTTGTAAAAAGTCCTTCGCCGGGACCAAACGGATCCGTTGAATCAACAATAATGAGATCATATTCATTTTCGCAATGACGAATGAATTTAAGACCATCCTCATAATAGGAATGAATACGCGGATCACCCAGACAGCCCGCGGTATGCGGCAAATATTTCTTGCAAATTTCGACGACAAGTTCATCGATTTCCACGAGATCAATATGTTCTATTGTCGGATAGCGCAAAAGTTCCCGCACAGTACCACCATCACCACCACCGATAACAAGAATGCGCTTTGCCGATGAATGTACGCACATTGGCACATGAACGATCATTTCATGATAGATAAATTCATCTTTTTCCGTAAGCATCATATAACCATCCAATGTTAAAAAACGACCAAATTCCTTTGAATCAAAAATATCAATACGCTGAAACTCACTTTTCCCCGAATAAAGCTGCCTGTCAACCTTTATCGAAAAATCAACATAAGGTGTATGCTTTTCCGTAAACCAAAGTTCCATATCAAAGATCTCCCTTCATGACATTCAAACGTTCAATATTCATATCCTCCGGGCCTGTCATTGAACAGCCCTTTTTCTTGGCATAAGCGATATAGGTGAGAATTTCACCCGTAATAAGCTCGCCCGGTGCAAGAATCGGTATTCCAGGAGGATAGCACATAACAAACTCGCTGCACACCCTGCCAACCGTGTCATTAATCGGCAAAGATTCTTTGTCCGCATAGAACGCCTCCTGCGGTCCGCATATAACCTGCGGATTGATATACTCAGCCGCAAGCATTCCCGAACGATCCTTGCGATAATTTCGTCGTATCTCCGATAGGGAAGATACAAGCCGCTCGATATCCTTTGGGCGATCACCCACTGACACATACGCCAGAAGATTCGCGATATCACCAAACTCTGTCTGGATATCGTATTCGTCACGCAGGATATCATAGACCTCAATGCCTGCTAACCCGATGGGGCGCGTAAAAACTGACAGCTTTGTTATATCGAAATCGTAGATAGAGTCCCCATTCACAAGTTCCTTCGAATATGCATAATAATCACCTATCGCATTGATTTCTCCACGTGCATACTCAACAAGATTAATCACTGAATCAAACAATGCTTTACCTCGAATTGCGAGATTGCGTCTCGATATATCAAGACTCACCATCAAAAGATATGAGCCACTCGTCGTCTGCGTTAAATTTATAATTTGCCGTACATAGCCTGCATGAATCTGCGGGCCAACTAATAAAAGTGAGCTCTGGGTCAATGACCCGCCTGACTTGTGCATGCTGACCGCTGCCATATCAGCCCCGATATGCATTGCTGCATCCGGCAGCTTATCACTAAAATAGAAATGTGTACCATGTGCCTCATCTACCAGCATCAGAAGTCCATGACGATGTGCCAGCTCTGTAATCGACCGAAGATTCGAACAGATTCCATAATAAGTTGGATTATTGACAAAAACAGCCTTAGCGTCAGGATTTTCCCGAATTGCCTTTTCTACTTCACTAAGACGCATGCCTAGTGATATCCCCAGATTATGATCCATCTGAGGATTCACATAGACCGGAACCGCTCCGCAAAGAATCATAGCATTAATCACACTACGATGTACATTACGCGGCAGAATGATCTTATCACCACGTTTACAGACGGTGAGCACCATCGTCTGTACCGCCGAAGTTGTACCACCTACCATAAAAAAAGCCTGGGCTGCCCCAAAGGCTTCAGCTGCCAGTGCCTCTGCTTCCTTAATGACGGATACCGGATGACAAAGATTATCAAGAAGCTTCATTGAGTTCACATCGACTGACATACATTTTTCCCCCAGAAACTCCGTAAGCTCCGGATTACCCCGCCCACGTTTATGTCCTGGAACATCAAAAGGAACCAGCCTCATTGTCTTTAATTTTTGCAGTGCCTCCAAAACCGGTGCCCTGTCCTGTGAATAATATCCCATGCGCTCGTTCATTCCCCCTTATTTCAGCTTAAAACACATTTGTCCCACTGTAAATCTCAATCATTTCACGGCGCAGACTATTACCTATCTCCAACCGTGTTTTGGGCGGAATTTCATAAATATCCGTATTAAAAAGATAATTCTTTAGATCCGGCTCCTTTATCAGCATTTTCGTATGAAAAATATTGGCCTGATAAATATTGATATCAACGGCATCATAGTCGTCAAGTGTTTCTTTCTTTATATAATCCTGAATTGATGTAATTTTATGATCCATAAAGAGCTTTTTACCCGTCACATCACGCGTAAAACCGCGTACACGATAGTCCATCGTAATAATATCCGAATCGAAATTTCCGATGAGATAGTCGAGCGTTTTAAGCGGCGTGATCTCACCGCATGTTGCGACATCAATATCTACCCGAAACGTTGCAATGCTCGTATCCGGATGAAACTCCGGATACGTATGCACAGTAACATGGCTCTTGTCGAGATGTGCCACAACCGTATCACGCATTGGTTTACTCATTGGTTTCTTATGCCCCGCGATGATCGCTGCTTCTTCTGCTATGAGAAAAGTCACACTTGCCCCCTGCGGATCATAATCCTGCTTGGCAATATTAAGCACATGCGCACCAATCATTTCTGTTACCCGAAATAAAATCTTTGTCAGGCGCTCCGAGTTATACTGTGAATCGATATATTCAATATAATCATGCTGCTCCCGCTGAGATTTTGCATAGCATATATCATAAATATTAAAACTCAACGACTTTGTCAAATTATTGAACCCATATAATTTTAACTTTTCTTCCACCAAAATCCGACCCTCTTTCCTGCCCTTTACTTCCCTTATTTTTGCACACAAAAAAACCCAAGCCAAACGTAAGCACACGCTTCCATTCACTTGAGTTCATCTACAGTAATAAGAGACCTGGACTATTTTTCCGCTCTTACCTGTAAGCATCAGAGTCTATATAGCAAGAATTTACTTTTACCACTCTTATTGATTGTTTCACAAGTGTGACGCACGTCACTTTACACAGTTTGTTTAACCAACTTATAAAATTAGAGCTTCAGCTCAATCAATAAAGCAACGAAAGTTGCCAATTCGGCATTTGACCCGGCTGTCCGTATGGCCTGCTTTTTTCATCCCATGAAAAAATAGTCAAAGATCCCTGCATATGCAGTATTAAATGTCATACTGTTTTCGGCTCTAATCACCTGAAAACACTTTCCTTATTATAGCATTGCACCTATTATTATGCAACCCTGTCCCACACCGGATCGTTAAAACAATTCTACATTCTTCTATAGCAAAAACAGAACAAAAATAGCATTTCTCATTACTATCCTCGTTCTGCTTCCGTTCATACCAAAGCTTTTAAAAATCAAGCAGTGTCTTACCTTCGCCAGCTATACTACCGAAATCTTTTGTAAAAACATCAACCGCGCTCGTCGTCGATGCACAAACGATAAGGTTTCGCAAAATATCCGGTGCAGCCGTTATAGAACCAATCCCCGCTTTACAAAGCTCAAGAACCTGTTGAGAATTTTTAAAGCTTGCCGCAAGTACATCCGCCTTGAGTCCATAAAGACAAAACATCGTATGAATATCTATTGCTGTCTTTACACCATCTGCACCAAGGTTATCAATACGATTAACATAAGGTGCCGTATATCTCGCTCCGGCCTTTGCTGCCATAAAAGCCTGCATTGCCGTATAAATCGCCGTCGCCGTGATCGCTTTAACTCCCTTTGCATGCATCGCCGCCATTGCCTTAAAGCCTTCTTTCGTCACCGGGACCTTAACATACGTATCACTGCCGAGCTCATCCCAGATGTGCTGTGCTTCCCTTAGCATGCTTTCTTTATCCTGCGATACAAGCTGGGCATGAAGTTGTGCTTCCTTTGGCAGAAATGCACGGATTTCTTTAAGCACCTTCATCGGATTCCCCCCCACCTTTTTCAGTATAGATGGATTCGTTGTAACGCCATCATATGGAAACTCTTCATAAAGCGCCTTAATTTCATTGATATCGGCATGATCGACTAAAATCAACATAGCAATTCCCCCTGTTTTATCTTTTTCCTTTTGCACAATTTACTTTCTTTTTTTATTATAAATCTTTCATTCGTAAATTTCAAGCATTCTTTTGAAACTTAACTTATATTTTATCATAAGATGTTCGTGCTATGATTTCATCCTGCAATTTACCATCAAGCTCTGTAAAGTAAGCGGTATATCCAGCAACACGAACTGTCAAACTGCGATAAGCCTCCGGGTTCTTTTTTGCCAGCAGAAGATCCTCACGCCGCAGAACGTTAAATTGAATATGCGGTATCTCAAGATCAACAAAAGTACGCAGGAATCTGCCAAACTTATCACGCCCGCTTTCTGTTGCAAAAAACTCCGGCAGAAACTTCATGTTGAGCAGACCACCATTCGTCGTCAGATCATTATCAAGCTTCGACACCGACTTCAATACAGCCGTTGGTCCTTTGATGTCACGGCCGTAGACCGGCGAGAGCCCGCCATCAGCAAGCGGAGTTCCTGCATAACGGCCATCCGGTGACGCTCCGACATTCTCTCCCATCGGTACATGGGCTGATACTGTATACATTCCCGTGTGATACGGACCGCCGCGATAGTTCTTGTAGTTTCCTAACTTATTTTTAAAATAACGCGCCCATTTTGTTCCGAGCGCATCCACCCAGGCAACATCATTACCGTACTTCTCTGCTTTATTGAGCAGCCTTGCCCGCAGAACTTCTTTGCCAGCAAAATTATTTTGCAAAGCCCGGATCAATTCCACCCGATCAATACACTTTTCATCATAGACAAGCTTCTTGAGTGCTGCCAGACTGTCAGCAATATTTGCTACTTGTATCATCTGGATGCCGGACAGATTATAGTGTGCACCACCGCGCGTAACATCAAGCCCTTTTTCCATGCAGTCATTAATGACAGCAGAAAGAAAAGGTGTCGGCAAAATATCAATATGTGCTTTTTCTACCTGTTCACAAGCCCTAATCATGCGTTCCATGAAATAATCAATCATCCTGGCAAAACTACTTTCCAGCTCAGAAAAAGTTGTATATGTCTCAAGTCCTCCATAATCTGGTCCCAGCTTTTCCTGCGTTAGCAGACAAACTCCATGATTCAACGTAAGTTCTAAAGCCTTATTGAGATTGAACATCGCCGCATCGCTCCACCCCAGGCTATTCCCCTGCGTCGTAAGCTCAACGCAGCCAACAATTGCATAGTCAAGCGCATCCTGCCGCTCAATTCCAAGGTCCAGCATGCCCTTAATAACCGAGGTATCATTAAAAAACTGTGGCATACCGCTTCCCTTCGCCACGACCCGAATAGCTGCCTGCAAAAGTTTCTCTGATGTTCCCTTATTGAGACGCAGTGACAGATTCGGCTGTGGCAAACCGATTTCCTCCTGTGCTTTAAGCAATATATATGAAAGTTCATTTTCCATAGAATGTCCCTCGTTATTAAGCCCGCCCAGTGCAATATTGAAGCCAATTGGAAACCCAGCAAAATATTTTGCACTGTTGCGATTGCGCATATAGACAATTTCATTGAATTTCAGCCACAAGCATTCTACAATTTCAAGTGCCCGTTCCTCTGTAACAACTCCTGCCTTTTTATCTTTTTCATAGAATGGATAGAGATACACATCTACGCGTCCCGGTGAAAAAGACGATGCATTTGACTCCATCTGCAATATAACAAACAAAAACCACAGTGACTGTACTGCTTCATGAAAGGTTTCCGGTGGCTGCATCGCAATTTTTTCACAAATATCTGCAAGTGCATACATATCACCATCATATCTCGCAGACGTACTTTCTTTTGCCATTTTTCTCAACAAAACAGAATACCGCTTTATAAAAATCTGTACCCCTTCCATGACAATTGCAACACTACGATAGAAATCCTTTTTATCTCCACTGGCTTTCAGCGCAGCTTCTTCGGCATCCTTTCGTAGTCCAGCTGGCCCCTTTGTCAGCCAGAGCCGGCAGTCCGGACAAATGTGTCCTTGTGCATGATCCTTTTGATTAATTTTAACGACTTTTTCGATAGCAGCGATTTCTTTTCCATAACGTTTCCTAATCACATCTTCCAGTGATTTCCCCTTCCAATATGGTGCAATCACTTTGCGAAATATCCCAATATCTTTCTCATGTACATTAAAACGATCCTGGGGGCGGATTGGCAGAGATTCAAATTCCTTATCAATCCATGAACTGCCGCTTTCCGGAAAAACAACACCATGGCGCACACCCTTTGTACGATTTCCAACAACAAGTTCTCCTTCCGTCACTGCAATCTCCATATTACAAAGTGCTGCCTTTAACGCCATTGCCCGCTTAACCGAAATAGGCTCCGCTTCATTTTTCTCATAGGCTTTTGTTACAATAATCGCCTGCTCAATAGAAGCAAATCTTTTTTCTTCCAGCATTTTCTTTTTTAATTTACAAATGCGTTCATTCATTATAATATCTCCTTTCATCTTGTTTTTCTTATTTACTATTGTTTAATATTATTGTATAGGATGCGCAAAGTAATTGCAAGTGAAAAATTTATAGTTTCATACAAAAGTAGACGTATCATCTTTATTTGATGATACGTCTGCTTTTATCTACTATATTAATTACCCTTATACGTTTTTCCACCAGCACTGTCAAGTGTAAATCCACGACCAGACACCTCTGATGTATCCGATACAATCATAAAAGCCGTTGGATCAATTTCATCGACAATAAGTTTTATTTTGCTTACCTGCGTCAGACTTACGACAATAAATAAAATGTTTTTCCGCTGCCTCGTAAATGCCCCTTCGCCTTTAACAAAGGTAACACCACGATTAACATGATCCATAATAATCGGTGCAAGCTCCTCTGCCTTTGGTGATATAACAATTATAGATTTTTCCCGATTGAAACCTGCAACAACACGATTTGTAAGCTCCGCTGTAAGATAAATCGATATAAGTGTAAAAAGTGCTGCTTCAAGATTAAACAGCCATGCACTCATGAGAACAATTATACAATTTAAAACAAAAATAACAGAACCCATATCGTAGGAGTAATACTTCTTCACAACAGCTCCTACAACATCAAGACCACCTGTATTCGCATTTGCACGAAAAACTATGCCAAAGCCAATACCAGCAAGAACTCCACCAAAAACCGCATTGAGCATCGTATCCTTTACAACTTCGTAATATGTAAGAAAATTCGTCGCATCGATACAGACAGAAAACAAGACCGTTCCAATAATCGTATCCAACGCATACTGCCTGCCAAATACACGATAAGCCAGATAAACAATTGGTATGTTTTGAAATAAAAGCTGAACACCAATCGGCCAGTTCATCATATAGTGAAAAATGATTGCTATCCCACTAAGCCCGCCAGTCAAAAGATGTACTGGTATAATAAAAAGATTAAAACCAATGCTTGTAATCAAACACCCCGCTATAATAAGTATATACCTGCGAAAATACTTCATTTTTACCTCCTGCTTTACATAAAAATTTTATTATTGAAAATGATAATCATTCGTGTTATACTATATATGTGCTTTTCACAAAGCTCTCCAATATAATAATACACACGCAAATAACGATTCGCACCTGCTCAGGCGAATCGTTATTTGCATATCAGCAATACACAAAACTCAATACTCACTGTTGTTCGACATCTTATCAATAATCCCCTGTCGAAAAGCCTTTATGTACATCGAAGATTTTTTTACCCGCTCATGCTATGATATACACAATAACAAAATACGAGGTGTTTACATGATAAGCAAAATCCGTAAGGAACTCATCTGCTTCACTGATGAGAACTATCGCCTCTTCACTGCAAAACTCCTGCCGCCTCAGACAAAGATACTCGGCATCCGTATTCCCATCCTGCGCCAATTTGCCCAACGGCTTGCCTACGAAAATCCCGGCTATGCTGCCATAATTATTCCGGATGCTTTTTTTGAAGAAACCATGTTACAGGGACTCCTCATTGGTATCCTCAAAGTATCCCCTGCCGAAAAATTCAGACTCATTGAATCTTTTCTTCCCAAAATCGATAACTGGTCTCTATGTGACAGCTTCTGTGCCAGCTTGAAATTTGCAAAAAACTACAAAAAGGAAGTATGGCACTTCCTGCTGCCATACTTCCACTCCACACAAGCCTACAAAGTCCGTTTTGCCACGGTCATGCTTCTTGACTACTATGTAGAACCTGACTATGCTGAACAGGCATTTAAAATCATAGATACCATCCAGCAAAAAGACTACTATGTTCGAATGGCGATTGCCTGGGCATTGTCCATCTACTATATAAAGCTACCCGTACTTACACTTGCCTACCTGGAAAAATCCCCACTTGATACCTTTACGTACAATAAAGCTTTACAAAAAGCGATCGAATCAAAGCACGTCAGCAGCAGCGCCAAAAACAAGCTTCGCCAAATGAAAAGAAAATGAAACCCGCACTTTTTTATACCTCTTGTTCTTCATTTTTGGGTTTGCCACGGGCAATAAGATAAAGCGGTCGATTCTTAACTTCCTCAAAGATGCGGCCAATATATTCCCCGATGATTCCCAGAATTGCAAGCTGTACACCACCAAAAAAAAGTATGCAGCCTGTAATCGTCGCCCAGCCTGGAACTGCATCCAGCGTAAACCACTTGATATAAAGTACATGCAGTAAAAGTGCAAAACTCAGTCCACCACAAAGAACACCGCCATACAAACCAAACCGCAAAGGCAATGTTGAATACGAAAGTATTCCATCAAGGGCAAAATGCAGCATCTTACGCGGTGAAAACTTCGAGACTCCAGCAAAACGTTTTAGCGCAACAAACTCAATCTGCGTCTGTTTATATCCCATAGCACCAATCATACCGCGAATAAAACGACCATGTTCCTTATAACGGCGAAAAGACCTGACAACCACCTTGTCCATAAGACGGAAATCCGATCCGCCCTCCTGGATATGTACACTCGATAACAGATTTAATACTTTATAATAATAATAAGATGTAAGCTTTTTTACAGCCGATACACCTTCCGTTGTCTTACGAATCGTCTGCACAACCTCAAAGCCCGCTTCCCATTTCCCGACAAGGACTGGTATAAGCTCCGGCGGATGCTGCATATCACCATCCATCATAATGACTGCATCACCATCTGCATTGTCAAGACCACATGTCAACGCCAGCTGATGCCCAAAATTACGAGCGAGAAAAATCGGCTGCACACGCTTGTCTTTCGTCTCTAGTTCCCGTAGAATCTGTCGACTGCGATCTCTGGAACCATCGTCGACAAAAATCAGCTCAAACTCATAAGGTAGTTTCTCCATAACATCACATATTGCACCGTAAAAGTGACGGATATTATCCTCTTCATTATAAACAGGTACTACAATCGATATCAACTTCATTATTCCCATCCACTTCATTCCTCTATATTTGCTTACAGGCTGTTCTACTGACAGACTGCTAAAAGTTTACCTTATTATTATAATGGTCACAGCTTAAATACACAATCGAATATTTCCGGATAAAGTTGACAAACAGATAAAATACATGGATAATGCAAGAAGCATACACATCAAAGGAGGACTTCCCTTGCACGTCATAAAACAAATCAAGCATCATTTTTTTACTCGTGAATTTATTCTGTTTCTCTTTATTGGCTGTATCAATACCTTCAATGCGAGTTTTCTCGCCTGGCTTCTCTCCTTTGGTATTCCCAACGCAAATTTCTCCTTTATCCTTGGCTACCTGGCCAGTCTTTCTTTTGCTTACTACATGAATTGCAAGATTGTTTTCAAACAATCTTGCAACCGAAATCAATACATAAAATTTGCAATTTCTTATATTCCAAACTTTATCATCGAAAACATTATCGTCGTTATCTTTTATAATATACTGGCTTATCCGCCAATTGTTTCCTATATCATCGCTGCCATCATCGGTATTCCAGCTACATTCCTTATGGTAAAGCTTTTTGCCTTTGGCAGAAAATAATTTTAATAACAAAACAAACAGAGTTGCTGTACAGGGATTTTCACTTTCCCCTAATACAGCAACTCTGTTTATATTTCTTATCAATTACTGTTTCAAATACCATTTGATAAGTGCTTGCGTACCATCATCACCGCAGCCTTCCGTGACAAGCTCTGTATACAGTTTTTTTGCCAGCTTAAGCCCTGGCAGATCCAGCTTCATCTCATCAGCAGAAGTAATTGCAATACGCATATCCTTGATAAAATGCTTGATAAAAAATCCCGGTGTATAATCTTCCCTGACCATACGCGGTGCAAGATTCGACAGTGACCATGATCCTGCAGCCCCTGTTGATATCGTTGCCAAGAGCTTCTGCGGATCAAGACCGCACTTCTTTGCATAAGCAAGCGCCTCACATACACCAACCATATTGGATGCAATTGCAATCTGATTGCTCATCTTTGCATATTGTCCTGAACCTGCCTTGCCAAAATACTGAATATTGGTTCCCATCGTCTTGAATATTGGCAAAAGCGTTTCATAATCTGCTTCTTCGCCACCAACCATAATCGCCAGCTTCGCATCGCGTGCACCGACATCCCCGCCGGATACAGGCGCATCAAGTACTGACAGCCCAATCTTCCCCGCTGCAACGGAAAGCCTCTGGGCAAGTGTCGGACTCGACGTTGTCATGTCGACAATGTAACTGCCTTTTACTGCCGCCTTCAATACGCCATTCCGCCCTAAATAAATATCCTCAACATCCTTTGGATACCCTACCATAGAGATGATAACATCCGACTTTGCCGCAAGTATTGCCGCAGATTCCTCCCAGCCAATTCCCTGCATAATAAGGTCTTCTGCTTTTTCCTTTGTACGTGTATAAACACTGACTGCAAATCCCGCTTTAAAAAGATTGCCAGCCATACTCTTTCCCATAACACCTGTCCCGATAAATCCGATTTTTTTTATATCCATAAAACTCTCTCCCCTTTCATAATTAAAATCATTTTGCTTGTACAACTACTCCCATCTTACCATAGACTGCTATGAATTTACAGAAAAAAGCGATCACAACAACAATTATCACTAATACAGCCTCATAGAAGCACAAGCAGAAATGTCTTATTTCATCGTACATTTTTACACACAGGGCTTACCATAATTTCTTATTTCTTATTTCTTCCCATACAATCTTTCCTCAATTTTCTTTGCCGTCGGCGTAGCAGCAAGCCCAGCCTCTGATGTTTCACGCAAAGATTTTGGTATCGCCTTTCCTATTTTGCACATCGCCATGATAACTTCATCAACCGGAATCACCGACTTCACGCCCGCAAGCGCCATATCGGCTGCCAGCATTGCCTGCACCGTCGCAAAACCATTGCGCTTCACGCATGGCACCTCCACGAGTCCGGCAACAGGATCACAAACAAGCCCCAGCATATTTTTAAGTGCCAAAGCAACACCCTGTCCGATCTGATCCGGTGTACCTCCCGCAAGTTCCACAAGAGCCCCGGCTGCCATACCAGCTGCCGAGCCGCACTCTGCCTGGCAGCCACCTGCTGCTCCGGAAATCGAGGCATTTTGTGCAATAACCATCCCAATACCAGCCGCTGTAAAAAATGCATTTACAACCTCTTCTTCACTATTTTTATTTTTCTCTGCTCCTGCGAGCACCGCTGCAGGCAGAATACCGCATGCTCCGGCAGTCGGGCATGCAACAATCTTTCCCATGACTGCATTCACTTCACTAATGCCTACAGCATAGGCTGCTGCCTTCATTACCGTATTTCCTGTATAGCCATACGAGCTTCGCTCAAAAATACGTTTTGCATCACCGCCCGTAAGGTTGCTTACGGAACGCTCCTCATTCAGACTGCCCCGTTTCGCTGCTTCCTGCATGACCTGCCAATTCTTCTGCATATCTTTGATAACCGTTTTCTGACTATGCTGTGACATATGCACCTCCCGTGCAATGACAAGCTTATGTATCGGCATTTCCTTTTCTTCTGCCATCTGAATCAAATCTTTTATTGTATTGAAAACAATCATGCCGTTCTCCCCTAAATCGCCGGAATACTAAAAGCATCCTGCACTTCATAGACCTGCTTGCATTCATCGATAACATCTTCTGAAATAACATCATCCATCTCAATAATCATCATAGCTGCCTCACCGCGATTCTGCCGTGATACACGCATAAAAGCAATATTCAACTCATACCGCGATAAAATACTCGTAACCTTCGTAATAACCCCCGGGCAATCACGATGAATAATAATAATTGCCGGATACTGACCCGTCAGCTCAACATCATAACCATCGATATTTGTCACAAGAATAGTGCCACCACCAATTGATGCCCCGCGTACACGTGCAACGCGTCCGGATTTTCCCGTTAGGTAAATAACGACTGTATTTGGATGTGCGTTCTCAAGATTTACAGGCTGGAACTGATACTCCATCCCTTTTTTCGTCGCTATTGACAATGCATCCCTGATACGTTCGTCATCCGGCATAAACCCCATGATACCGGCAATAATCGCCTTATCCGTTCCATGTCCCCTATAAGTTTTGGCAAAAGAACCATGCAAATTAATCTCTGCCTTCACAGTATCTTCTCCCAGAATCTTTCCTGCAATGATTCCCAGTCGTACCGCCCCTGCTGTATGTGAACTGGAAGGTCCGATCATGATAGGCCCGATAATATCAAAAACCCCTTGCATATGCTGACCCCACTTCATTTCTTTATTTTATAGCAAAAAACAAGGGAAATTGCCACTATGCAATTTCCCTTGCAAAATTAAACCTTTTCCGTCTTCCAGAGGCCATGCAAATTACAGTATTCATATACGGCTACAACTGCATCGTCTGCCGTCAGAGCAAATCTTGCTTCTGGTGCATCCCCTGCCTTCAAAGACTTTCGCTGTCCGCCCTTTTTCGACAGTAAGTAAATCCACTGAATAAGATGTTCTTCTGTCATTGGATGCGGCACACTGCCAACCTTCACAATAATTTCATTACCCACTTTTTCAACAACAGGCACATGCTTTTCCTGTGCGGCATCGGTCGTGTTTGCCACAAGTTCTTCCATTGGCTGCCCGCAGCAGGTCAGTACTCCACCACCTGAATTAATGACACCAACAATATTACCGCACTTCCGGCAAATAAAAAAGCTTCTTTTCTGATCCATTACAAATTCCTCCTCTGACTAGATTATGGTTTTCCATTCCATATATTCCATTGTAGAAGTTATACGAATATTTTGCAATGTATTTTTTTGTTTTATAAAAAAAGCCGTACATCGCAATCACCATGCACGGCTAAATCATCTATTCTTGTCTTATTTCGCCAGACCATGTTTCTTCATAATTACACTCAACTGTTCAAAATTTGCAGCTTCCATATCGCAAAGCGGCAAACGAAGCGGACCTGCCTTATAACCCATAAGGCGCAGTGCTGTCTTTACCGGAATTGGATTGACCTCAAGAAAAAGAGCCTCAATAAGATCAAGCGCATCGGCTTGCATCTTTGCAGCTTCTTCTACCTTACCATCAAAAAAGCACTGGCACATATCATGCGTATACTGCGGCGCAACGTTGGAAAGCACTGAGATAACCCCTTTACCACCAAGGGCCATGAGCGCCACGATCTGATCATCATTGCCGGAATAGATTGTAAGATTATCCCCGCAAAGCTGACGTACTTTGAGGATTGCAGAAATATCGCCACTAGCTTCCTTCGTCGCCACAATACGCGGATGCTTTGCCAGCTCCGCATACGTCGACGGCTTAATATTCACACCCGTACGCGACGGAACATTATAGAGAATAATAGGTATATTCACACGATCAGCTACATACGTAAAATGCTTAATAAGACCCTGCTGTGTGCACTTGTTGTAATACGGTGTAACCATAAGCAGCGCATCAGCACCAGCCTTTTCCGCATACTGGGAAAGCTGTACAGCATAGGCTGTATCATTCGATCCTGTGCCAGCAATAACCGGTATACGCCCTTTTACCTGCTCAACCGCAAATTTAATAGCTTCTTTATGTTCATCATCACTCATTGTCGCAGCTTCGCCGCTCGTTGCCGTAATGACGATTGCATCCGTTCCATTTTCAATATTAAATTCAATCAGACGGGCAAGCTCCGGGAAATTAATCCCATCATCTGTAAAAGGTGTTACAAGTGCAACTCCTGCACCCTTAAATACTAAATCCTTCATCTATAATATCCCCCTTAATCTCTGCATTTAAATTTCATTATTACATGTACTTTGCCTAAAGTCAATCCTATTCAAACCCTATAGAGTCTGCATTGGAGAAATAAAACATTTGTACAATGACCAAAAACAGATTTTCAAAGTTATGCAAAAATATTCGTCAATTTGCTGAACAGTTCTTCGTTTTCTTTAATTTTAACTTCATTTCCCAGCACACAAACTGTATTTTCCTTCATGCAGGCAGAAATAAGTTCACTGAGTGCTGCAATATCAGGCTGACGCGTTGCAAGAATCTCATCACGCGCCTTTTGACGATCCCCCTGAGTAATGTTACGCATATAACACTCAGCAGCAAGTTCGCCCTTCATCTGCGATGTAAGGGGCGTATCAATACCACTGATCGTACCGATGATATACTTATCCATTTCACGTTCACTTACAGAAAAATGTTGGAGATAGTCTGCTGTTTCATCATAAACATTGAAGGTTTCTGCTAGGTTCGGATCACGGTACGAGCCAAAAAGCATTGCTCCATTACGATTGAACTGGGTAAATGCACCATAGGCCCCGCCCTGCACACGGATACGCGTCCAAAAATAATCATAGCGCAAAATCGTTTCAAGTACACGCATTGACCCATTGTAAGCATAACCCAGCTTGAGAAAGTTCGCTCCCTTGCACACATACTGAACACGGCTTGATGTCATAAATCCCTCATTTGCCTTTTTCAGAACAAAATCGTATGCCTGTGCCGGAAAGCTCTCACTTGAAAGTTTTGCCTGCAGGACTTTGAAATTGTCAGCAAATGCATTATAACTTCTGTTTTCCATTGTAACACTTACGATAAGATCACGACGATTACAGAGCATCGGCACAAGGCGGGCAAATGCCTGCTGCATTTCTTCATATCGTTCATCGAAATTTTCTGTAAAATCTTTTATAAACCAATAAAACGTCAATGATCCCTGTTCATTGTACAGACCACTTCTGGATGTATACGAAATAAGGCGTGAGGCTACAACCTGCTGTGCTGCCCGCAGTACATTCGTTTCCATACCGGATCGGCACTGCTCAACAAGTTCAAGCACACGTTTCTTATCATCAAAACGACTCATCATGAGAATTTCTGCCAAAAGATCATGAAGCTGTGGCAATTTCGACACAAGAGCTTTCGCCTTGATCTTAAATTTTGGTAAAAGCGAGTCTGGCTGCCCCATGGCTGCATAACCGACAAGGTCATAAGAAATTCCGCCCGTATGCAAATTAATAAGATTTGCAAGTTCTGCATAGGTATGCCTTTCCGTATTAACTTTACCAATAAGTTCAGTCAATAAAAATGCATACGGCAAAAGATCTTCCGGCACAGCATCTGCATTAAAATAGAATTTTTCATAGGCGATTTCATTCGTCACAACATCGTGGAAAAGCACCTTCGTATCATT